>NYYB01000130.1 GCA_002685755.1 Nitrospinota bacterium | reverse complement strand
GCTCTGAGACCTCAATGCGCTTGCAGGCCACAGGTACGCTTTGTCCTTGAGATAGCAGGATCTCGGCTTCTCTCAGCTTGGATATGATCTGCTCAGGTGTATGTCGCTTCTTGCTCATCTACATCCCCCCAAATTGGGCGGTCACACCGAAAGAGTATCTAAAATCCTCTCATTCAGCATGGACCGGTTTGAAGGGGGGGGATCAAACAATCCACGAACTTCGAACTGTTCATTCTCGGCAGCTCGATTGAGGGCATGAGTGCCCCGAAAGTCGTCGCTGCGCTCAGAAGCGACGAAGACAACAAGGAAACGCCCATTCTTTTCACGCACAACGCGAACGACAAGGAGAACGCCGAGAAGGTGATGCGGGCCGGTGCTACGGCCTCCCTCCAGTGGCCCGTCAACAAAAAAACATTCCATAAAACACCCGAAAAACTGCTCAACAAGCGCATCGTAACCAAGAGCGAGGAAGAAGAACTCGTCAGCATTTTCGTCGACAGGTTCAAGACCTCCGTCGATAAAGTGAAGAATCTACGCTGGGACGGAAAAACCGAGGAAGCCGAGTCGGCATTCGTGGAAACCCTGGGGGAGTTTTTCTTCGCCTCATCGAGTTTGCACGACGCCCGGGAGGACCACGACAAAGCGAAACGAATTATCCGCGAGGGGAAAAGTATTTTCCCGCGGCTGGAGAACGATTTTCAGAACCGCGCCGGAGGGGCGCCCGAGGAGACCCTCGACAACGGGGCCGGCGCCCGCGTGGACGCCCCGGCCGATAAGATCGACCCGCAGATATCCAAACTCGTCGCGGACAGCAATAACAATTCCCTGGCGATTTATAGGGAATTTTTCAGCGAACTCCAACTCGGAAACGTCTCTCTCGTCGGCGACGGACCCAGTGCTCTCCGCGAAGGCGATGCCAAGATTTTCGATCTGGTATTCCTGAACTACCACCTCTCCGACATGTCGGGCGTGAAGGTTCTCGCCGCCATTCGAGCCGGAGAGACGAACCCCGACGTTCCGATTGTCATGATATACGGCTCTAAAGACAGGGCGTTCGCCAACGAGGACCTGCGTAGCGGCGCGACGGCATCTATCGATCGGCCCACGAAAGCGGAACATCTCCAGGATGCCATCGAGTCGATTCTGAATAAAAGGATTCAATCAAAATCGGAAATCCAGAATATTTCCGCACACTGCCTGGACATCGCCTCCAAATCGATCGGCGCTGTATTCGTTATGAAAAAAGCGGGCATCTACAAAGGCGCCGACGCGCCATTCGTCGATTCTTTCTTCGAACTCCTGACGACGATGATGGAGGTGTATCTCGACAGAGGAGACAAAAAATCCACCGAGGGCCTGTCCGAACAGGGCCGGAATATTTTTCCCGACATCGGGGCCAGATTTAGCGAGCGGACGAACGAGTGTGTCTCCCGGGGGACGAAACTGCTTGAGGAAAAAAAATACGGCCAGGCCAAATCCGAATACAAAACTGCCCTCACCCTGAACGAGATCAACATGGAAGCCTTCATCGGGCTGGGAGAAAGTTGCCACGGTCTGGGTGATGTTGACGGCGCAAACGAGGCGTTTCAACAAGCCATCTCCTCGCCTGAATCGACGGGAAAACAGAAATTGCTCATGCGGCTTGGCCTGATCGCCTGCCGCTATGAGTACTACGAAGCCGCCCTGGGGGCCTACGATCAGCTCATCTCGACTTACCAGCTCGACCCGAGGCTTTTCTACAACAAGGCCTTGATCCACGTTAGAAAAAAAAGAGTTTGGAAAGGCACTTCCTCTTTTGAGCCGTGCCGTATCGCTCGACGAAGAATATTCGCCGGCGAAGATGCTGCACAAAAAGGTTCGGGCCTGGATGAGCCAGATTCCCGACGTGGAACTGCAGTCTCAATAGCCCGCCTGCCCGCACCCATTCAGATTCGGAGATTCTTCGATGGCCGATGAGAAGACCAAAAGAAGTTTCGAGCGTTTCACCCTCCCCGTTATTATCGAGGTGCCTGCGCTCTCGGACGTTCCCCTGGTGCCCGAGGATGTCAGCACGGGCGGCTTCTCCTTTATTGTCGATAACCGGCCGGAGGAAAACGACGATTTCGACTGCACCGTCATGATTCTCAATCAAACATTCGAGGAGTGCCGGGCCCTGGTGAAGTGGATCAAAAACAACCTGACCGAACCCGGAACATGGACGATCGGCCTCGCCTTCCAGATGTCCGGCCGAGAACGAGAACATTTCGAGACTCTTTTAGAGAAACTCCTCGGCGATATATCCTGATCCCCCCCCGTACCAGCTCAATCGGCGCATTTTTCCAGTTAATATATGTTGTTCTTTGTGTTTGAATCGCATTAGACAATTTCAAGGTATTTACATTATTCCTATGGCCAGCTCGGGTGGTGTCTTGCCCGCTCCGGTGGCGATTTGTCCGCGCGGGTAGTGAGTTGGACAATGCCCATTGGAATCGGCTGCCCCGGCGGGTATTCTTTCGGAACCGCCCCGCCGCCCGGCCCGCCCCTGGAAGAGAGGCCCTGAGATTGCCTTTCGTTTTTTCTCGCTTTTTGGCCTGGGCCGCCGGGCTGGCCCTCCTGCCCGCCTGCTGGGCGGTCACCCTCGCCCTCTACCGGACGGTTCCGGGGGCTTTTTTACTTTCCCCCGGTTCGGACGGCTGGGGGCTCACGCCGGAGACCTGGGCGCTGACCGGGGGCGCCGCCCTATATCTCCTCTGGCACCGCCTTCGCCCGCCGGAGTTTCTCTACACATTCGCCCATGAAATGACTCACCTCCTGTTCGCGCTTCTGTTCTGGAAAAAGGTGAGCCGGCTGGTGGTGGCCAAGGACAGCGGAGAGGTGGCGATGAGCGGGACGAATACTTTCATCACCTTGTCGCCTTATTTTTTCCCGCTCCTGGCATTCATCTCGCTCGGAGCGGGAATTGCGACCGAGTGGGCCTCCGGGGAGCCGCGCCTCCGGCTGGCGACTTCGTTCCTGACCGGGGCCGCGCTCTCGTTTCATGTCGCGATGACGCTTCGCACCCTCGCCACCTCCCAGCCGGACATCCAGCGGGGGGGGAGGTTTTTCTCGTGGCCGGTGATTTACATGATCGGGGCGCTGCTGACGGGCGGGGCCGCAATCGCCGCCGTGGGAGGCGTGAGGCTTCTCGAGCCGCTCTGGGAGAATCTTGTGCGCGAGAGCGCGGGGGCCTACGCCTGGAGCGCGGAGCAGGTCCGGGAATGGGTCCGCGCCGGTCTCGCATGGGCGGCGCGGACATGATCGGAAAATTTGCCGTGGCTCTCCGCGCCGGGGGCCTGGTCCTGCTGATGGGGGCGGGCGGGTGCGCCTACGGCTTGTCCCGCACCGCCGAGATTATCAACCCCGAGCGGTTGGCCCGGGTCCGGTCGGTGACGGTCGCGCCCTTCCGCTATCCCCACCGCTGGACGGGGTTCTTAAGAGGCATCTACAGGTCGGCGGAGATTGATCCGCCGGCCGAGGAAAAGGTAGAGCGCATCGAGGCGACTTTCCTGCCCGAGGGTGTTCTCGTGGCGCGCGGCTATGAGGTCCTGAAATGGCCGGCCGCCGCCGGAGAAATGATATGGAGGGAGGAGGCTCCGGAGGCCGGGGACAGGGCCGCCCTTCTCAAGGTGCTGACGTCGGGTGCGGAGGCGGTGCTGATGCTCCGGGGCCGGAGCGAGTGCCGGGAAATCCGCCACTGTGTGGCCGAAGTGGAGATGAAGCTGATAGACGCCGAAGGGGGGTCGGTTCTCTGGAAATCCCGGGCCGAGGGAGAGACCCTCATCGGCCAGGGCAACGAGATGCTCGCGGCGGTCGAGGAAGCGCTCGCGGACCTGACCGGGCCTCCCTGATTTCACCCGGACCTTCTTGATTCCAGATGTTCGGGTCCGCGTATCCGCAATGCGCCCGGATTGTCTCTCTCATCCTTCGGATTTTTCTTCTGTTTTTGAATGTAGCCGAGCCGGGCGGGGCTTTTCGCTTGTTAGTGAAAAGCTCTTTTCGTTTGTGATTGAAGGGCCGGGAAAATGCCACACTGGCAGTCCGAATTAACGGAATTTCCCGATCCGGTCCTGAAGCAGGATATTATGACAATTTCGATAAATGGCCGAATTCTTTTTCCATTATTTTTTCAAGGACTTATGAAAATTCAATGAATGGTATGGCAATTGCTATCTTATAGGGCAGAAACAATGCCGGTTTGAGCGGTTAAGGCGGCACGCTCTTTCCGGTAGGCGGCTGGAGACGCCGATTGGCTCGGCTCTCCGCCGCCGTGCCATTATTTATTTCCCCCCGCTTTCCAGGCGAGGGGATTTTTTTGTTTTGGAGGGCGGCTCAGTCCGCGTTTCCTCGGTTCTCGCTTTTCACACTTTCCCAAAATTTCTACTTTCCTAAAATCCCCTCTTTGATCTATTGTTCATCTTCCGAATCACGCTGCAGCGCAGCCCGGACGCTTCCGGGCGCCGTGGCGCAATCTCATTTAAGTAATATGAAACCCGGAGGGAGAGAACATGGCTGGCGATAAGGTACGTCTGGCTTCGATTGGCTTGGGCTGGTGGGGCGGCATGCTGGTGGACTCGGTGAACAGGAGCGGAGCCGCCGAGGTGGTCAGCTGTTTCGCGAGGAGCGAGGACAGCCGGAAGGCGTTCGCCGAAAAATTCGGGTGCCGCCAGGCGGCGAGCCTGGACGAGTTGCTGGGCGACCCGGAGGTGGAGGGCGTTATCATCGCCACCCCGCACTCGACCCACCCCGACATGGTTTGCGACGCGGCCTCGGCGGGCAAGCACGTTTTCGTCGAAAAGCCGCTGACGCTCACCGTGGCCGAGGGGAAGCGGGGCTACGAGGCGACGCAAAAAGCGGGCGTCACCCTTCAGGTGGGCCACAACCGCCGCCGGCAGGGGGCGAACCGGCGGATCCGCGAGATGATCGACGGCGGCGACCTGGGGATGCTCCACCAGCTCGAGGCGAACCTCTCTCTTCCGTTGGGGCAGAACCCGGGGCCGGGCTGGCGCAACGACCCCAAGGAGGTTCCCACGGGCGGGCTGACCGGCCTGGGGGTTCACATGATCGACAACCTTCATTATCTGGCCGGACCGGTGAAGCGGGTCTGCTCTTTCAGCAAGAAGCTGCTCGGCGCGGGGAACCTCGACGACGCCACCACGATCATCCTCGAGTTCGAGAGCGGGCCGCTGGGCTACTTTAGCTGCTCGCTAGTTTTGCCGAAAATATGCATGACCGCCGCCTTCGGAACCGAGGCCAGCGCCTGGGCCGACGAGGAGGGCTCAAAGCTCTATTTCCAGAAAAAAGATCAGCAGGCCCGCGAGGATGTGCCCGTGGAGGCGGGCGACGCCCTGGCGGACCAGATGGCCGAGTTCGCGCGCTGCGTTCGCGGGGGAGGCGCCCCCGAGACGGGCGGTCCCGAGGGGATCGAGGTGGTGGCGGTTCAGGAGGCCATCATCGAGAGCGCGGCGAGCGGCAAGGTGGTCGAGGTTTCCCAGTACAGGTAGATTGGCCGGTACGGTAAGTCCGGCCAGTACACAAAGCCTGGCCGGTGCAGGTAGCGCGGTACTTATCCACGGATACGGCTCCGCAATCCACGAATTTTCGGAGGAAAATCAAGTGACCGTTTACGGAGGGTTTCATCATGTCCACCTCGTCAGCCGCGACCCCGAGGCCGCGGCGGCGTGGTATCAAGAGGCGCTCGGCGCCGAGGTCGCCGGCCGCAGTGAAAAAAAGAACGCCCTCAGCATCACGCTGACCCTCGGCGAGGCGAAGCTCTCGGTGCGCGGGCTCCGGGCGGGCGAGGACCCACCCGGTGATGAGGCTCCCGCCGTCCTGGGCATCAACCACATCGGCCTGATGGTGGACGACATCGAGGACGCCATTAAGCGCGTCGTCGATTGCGGCGGCGCGCTCACCGATCCCGTTCACACCGGCTCCTCCGGGAATTTCGTTGCTTTTGTCAGCACCCCCGAGGGCGTCGCGATCGAGTTTTTACAACCGAAGGAGTAAGCGGCCACGTTGGGTGGGCGGGAGGCGCGCCTTACCCAATCACCGCCGCCCGCGAGGCCGGCTTGGTGGAAATTCTCGGTTAAAGCGGAACCTGGAAAAAAGAGGACAGCCATGGATTTTCAGCTCTCAGAGCCCCAGCTCGCCATCCGGGAAATGGTGCGCGAATTCGTCCGGCGCGATGTGATACCCGTCGCACGGGAAAGAGACCGGATCCCCGACCCCGGCGAAGCGTATCCCTGGGACTTGGTCCGGAAGGCCTCGCGCCTCGGGTTGCGGACCCTGGGGTTGCCCGAGAGCCTCGGGGGACGGGGAGGGGATTTTTTGACCCTCCTCATCGTCTGCGAGGAGATGGCCTACGGCGATCTGGGCCTCGCCGAGAGCTTCGACACCACCTTGTCCTGGAGCCAGGTCATGTCGAAGCTCATGACCGAAGAGCAGCAGGCGCGTTTCATCCCGCCCTTCCTCGAGGACGACACTTTCATGCTGGCCCAGGGCCTCACCGAACCCGACGCCGGCTCCGACAACCTTCTGCCCAACGAGGACCCACGTGCCGGCGTCTCCACCACCGCCCGGCGCGAGGGGGACGAATGGGTCATCAACGGCCGCAAGCACTTCATCGCCAACGGCGAGATCGCCAAGCTGGTTTTCCTCACCACCCGCACCGATTCCGCCAGGATCATCATGGAGGGGACCACCCTCTTCGCCGTCCCCGCCGGCGCGCCCGGCTTCACCACGGGCCGGGTGCACGACAAGATGGGCCAGCGCCTGGCGAACAACGCCGAGCTCATTTTCGAGGATTGCCGGGTTCCCGACGCGAACCGCATCGGCGAGGTGAACGGGGGCCTGCGGAGCATGGGGCGGGTCAGCTTCGCCAACGTGCTGAAAACAGCGGGCACCGCCCTGGGCGTGGCGCGCGCGGCCTACGACGCGGCCCTCCGCTACGCCCGGGAGCGCGTCCAGGGCAGCCGCCCCATCATCGAGCACCAGGCCGTCGGGTCGATGCTGGCCGACATGCTGATGAAGATCGAAGCCTCCCGCAGCCTCATCTGGCGCCTGGGCTGGGCCGTTGATCATCAGCTCGATTTCGACCCCAATCTCCCCCGCCTCGCGAAAGTGTTTTCCTGCGAGATGGCGGTCGAGGTGTCGATCAAGGCCCTGGAGATCTTCGGCGGAGCCGGCATCATGAAGGACTCCCCGATAGAAAAAATCCACCGCGACGCCGTCACCCTCCTCCACTCGGGCGGGACCCACCAAATGCTCCGGCTCAAGGTCGCCCGCGCCCTCGCCGGCGAGGATGTGAAAGGCTGGTAGCGGGGGAACGCGGGGGGCCGTTGTTCCGGGCTCTGGGCTCCGAGCGAAGCGCGGGGCGAAGAATCTTCGTGCCCGCCGCGCACCTGTTTCCCTTTCAAGCAGATTCTTCGCTTCGCTCAGAATGACAACCTTTTTGAGTAATTGGGCATCGAAACTATTTTGAGTTAGCATTTCCCAAATTCTCCTGCTGCCCCCGCCCATAGATCGCACCCCCATGCTAACCCTCATCGACTGGTCATTGATCTTCGCCTATCTCGCGTTCGCGGTGTGTGTCGGCATCTGGACTTCTAAAGCCTCCTCGACGAGCATCGCTTCCTATTTCGTGGCGGACAGGTCGCTCCCCTGGTGGTGGGTTGGGACGAGCATGGTGGCGACCACCTTCGCCTCGGACACCCCGCTGGTGGTGGCGGGGATCGTGGCCAACCGGGGGATATCGGGAAACTGGTTCTGGTGGGCCTGGGCGATAGGGGCGGTGGGGGTGGCGACGTTTTTCGCTCCGCTCTGGCGGCGGGCGGGGGTGGTGACCGACGCCGAGATCGTCGAGCGGCGCTACGGGCCGGGGCCCGGGAGCTGGCTCCGGGGATTCAAAGCGATCTATTCATCCCTCGTCGTGAACCTGATCGTGATGGGCTGGGTTTTCAGGGCGATGGGCAAAATCGCGGCCCCGTTTTTGAGGTGGAATGAAATCCTGCCGACCGGGGTCTGGGGTGCGGTCGAGGCGGGCTGGCCCGGGATGCTGATCATGGGGACGCTGAACGAGACGGTGACGGTGGCGGCGCTGGTGCTCCTGGTCGGGATTTATTCGAGCGCGGGGGGGGTCCGGGGGGTCATGCTGACCGACCTTTTTCAGTTCGTGATCGCACTCGCAGGCGCGGTGATGTTCGCCTGGGTGGCGGTGGCGCACGTGGGCGGGCTCTCTGGGCTGACCGGTAAGCTGACCGAGATTTACGGGGCGGCCGGGGCGGCGGACATCCTCTCCTTCACCCCGCCCGAGGGGGCCGAGTGGGCGGGCTGGCAGGTGATCCTGATCTATCTGTTCGTGGTCTGGTGGGCGCAGGGAAACGCGGACGGCGGGGGCTATATGGCCCAGCGGACGAGCGCGGCGGCCACCCCCGGGGACGCCCAAAAGGGCGTGTTCTGGTTCGCGGTCGTGAATTACGTTGTCCGGCCCTGGCCCTGGGTCCTCATCGGCCTCGTCGGCCTCGTCCTCTTCCCGAAGGGGATGGAGGCTCCTGCGGGCACTCTCGCGGCGCGGGTCCTCGCCGACCGCGAGGCGGCCTATCCGCTGTTAATGGGCCACCTGCTCCCGGCGGGGCTGCTCGGTCTTTCTTTGGTGGGGATGCTCGGGGCGTTCATGAGCACGGTGGACACCCACCTCAACTGGGGGACGAGCTATCTCATCAACGATATTTATGCGCGCTTTCTGCGCCCGGAAGCCAGTGCGCGAGAGGCCGTATGCGCGAGCCGGGCGGTGGTGCTCTTGATGTCGCTGGGCTCGTTCGCGGTGGCGTCTCAAATCACCTCGATCGAGTGGGCCTGGAAGTTCAACGTCTCGCTCGGCGCGGGGCTGGGGCTGCCGGTGATCCTGCGCTGGCTCTGGTGGCGGACGACGGCCTGGACCGAGGTGGCGGGGATGGTGACCGCGTTTGCGACGGCGATGGTTCTCAACATGGGCGAGCGCCCGCCCGAGTTCGCGGTGCTCCTGCTCTGGGAGGTCGTGGCCGGGGGGGCGGCGATGCTGGCGGCGACGCTGATCAGCCGCCCGGTGGAGCGGGAAACGCTGCGCGCCTTTTACGCGAAAGTCAGGCCGCCCGGCGCATGGGGGTCGGTCCGGGAGCCGGGCGAGGCGGGAGCGCCGGTGGGCGGGCTCTTGGCCCGGTGGGCGCTCACGAGCCTGATGGTCTTCGCCGGGATGTTTTGCCTGGGTTCGCTGCTCATCGGCACCTGGGCGGGGGTGGCGGGCTACGCGCTTGCGCTTCTCATTGCTGGTGGAGGGCTATGGATGTTTGGCTGGCAGGCGCCGGGCCAGGAGATGGAGGACCGGCGAGTGCTTGGCTGGCGGGTCGAGGGCCGGGGGGCGTCTGACCGGCGGGCGCAAGACCGGCGGGCGGGAAAGGGCCCCTGAAACGAGGAATAACTTCAGGGATTGAAATCGGGACAGGAAAAAAGTCCCCCGCGCCGGCGAAAGACGCGGGGGATTTTTCGTGAACTGCGGGCTCTATTCGTCCACTTCCTCGAACTCGGCTGTGTGCTCGACGATGATCCCGCGCTGAACGCTCTGGCTCGCGGGGCATCCCAGGTCGTGGACCGACAGCGCGCGCTCGGCTTCCTTGCGCTTGCCCTTGGGGATTCGCATCTTGTAGTTGATCTTGATCTTGGTGATTAGCGCCATGCCGTCCACGTCCTCGATAATTCCCTCGACGTGGCCGACGAGGTTGTCCGGTGAACTCGTTATCCCACGCGCATCCAGCGCGCCTCCCATATTGCCGGTGAGTCAGCCGGCGACGGCGGCGACGAGATGGTCCAGCGTCGCGGGCCGCTCCACTTCGGGTTTCGCCTTGTAGTAGTTCATGATGCCGCCGTGGATCCCGTAGGGGATCGCTTCCTCGGGGAAGGCTTCAAGGTAGGCGGTTTTCATCCCCTTCCCGGTCTCCTTCACCACTCTGGCCTTGGTGACGTGAACGACTTCTCCCATCGGTTGTCTCCTTTTCGATGAAGTGTATTGAAGGAGGGGATCTTACCACCAGCTTTTTGGGAGGGATACGGCCCGAGGAGATGATTCCGGGGGTGCGCGCCTCGTCAGAGGATGACGAGTATCGTCCCCCCGACGACGAGGGCCGCCCCGACCGCGAGGCGCGATGTGATGTTCTCGGCCTCGCGCATGATGAGCCAGCCGATCGGTATCGCCAGGAAGGGCTGGATCGAGACGATCGCCGACACTCGGACGGCGAGCGTGTGGGTGAAGGCGAGGACGTAGCACGGGACGGCGATGGTCTGGAGGGCGGCCGAGAGCAGGAGCCATCGCCAGGCGTTCCCCGAAACCCGGCCTTCGGGGTCCATCCACCTCGAGATCAAAAAGGAGACGACGAAGCCGACCCAGAGGGCAATCGAGGTCACGGCCAGCGGGTGAACCCCCAGGGCCGCTTTTTTAAAGAAGGTGGCGGCGATTCCCCAGAGAAGGGCTGTGGTGGCCGCGCAGGCCCAGCCGACGATTCGCCACGAGGGTGCGGCGCTCTGGCCGGTCTCTGGCCGGGCCGGGTCGGCCTGGACGATGAGGGCGATGCCTCCGAGGAGGAGAACCAGGCCGCCGATGATGGCCGCCGTGACCGGCTCGCCGAGAAACCAGGCGGCGGTCAGGGCGGTGACTATCGGGTAGCTCATCGCGAACGGGGTTGCCCGGCACGGGCCCAGGCGGTGAATCGCGGTGTAGAAAAAAGCGCGGGCCAGGCCGACGTGGAATACGCCGGCGAGCCCGAGATAGAGGATGGTATCGGCGTTTTTCGGCACGAATTCGGCCGGGGGGATAATGAGCAGGGAGACTACGGTGACGAACAGGGCGTTCAGCCCGGTGGCGACCGCCGTGGCCTTGAAGACAGAAGCGTCCCGGAAGGCGGTTTTCAGGGTGAAGTTGAAAACCGTCCAGGAGAGCGCGGCGATGGCGGCGAAAAGAACCCCTGTCATGCGATCGGTGAATTCCTCAGGCCCATGGGCCGGGACGACGGGAAAAAGGCGGGGCGCAAATAGGGGCCCCGGAGTATAGAGAGCGGGCCGGTAGCGGAGAGGAGTCTATTTGTCCGGGTTGATGGCGAGAACCGCCTGCCAATAGTCGAACATGTTCACTTTTTCATGGGCGCGCGGCGAGAGATTGTTCGCCACGAGGAGCGCGTCCAGGTCCACCGTGGTCTCCCATCCGAATTTCTTACACACCCCGTTGATGAGGGTTTCGAACAACGCGAGGAGCGGGTTGCGGCTCTTGAAATGATTGATGAACACGATCCGCCCGCCGGGCTTGCAGACGCGGCATACCTCCGAGACGACCTTGAGCGGGTCGGGAGCGGCGCTGACAACGTAGCAAGCCGTCACGCAGTCGAAGCTGTTGTCGGGGAAATTCATGCTCTGGGCGTCCATGACCTCGAGATCGATATTGGTCAACCGGTGCTCGGCGATTTTTTCCCCCGCCTTGTCGAGCATTTTGGAGGAAATGTCGATCCCGGTGATTTTGTTGTGCCGTGGATAGAGGGGCAGGGAGAGACCCGTTCCGACGCCCACTTCGAGGAGCGTCTCGCCCGGCTTGAGGTCGAGCATCCGGACTCCGACGTCCCGGCCCTCGCGGAATACCCGTTTGAAGAAGAAGTCGTAGATGTTTCCCCAACGGTCATAAATCTTGATGACGGAATCTTGGCTCTGCACGCTGAGTTTCCTTATTACGGGAGGGCGGAAATTTTGAACGCAACATCGTCCGCATCAACACGAATGGGCGAACCTCCCTCTGAGAATTATATTTTTTTTCTCGTTTTTCCCAAAGAGACAAACTCTGCCCATGGGCATATTCTCGCCAATCTTTATCAGGCGTCAACCTCACCGTCAATGTTTGGAATACTCTTTCCGGGCGGATAAATGTGCTGATTCGCTTGAGATGGTTCTGGCCATTCGTGTCCAATCAATATATCTTATTTTTCCCATAGGGGACAAGAAAATCAAGGTTTCGAACCGCTCATAAGGCCTGGCGTGGGGGAGCGGGGGCCGTCTTGTGGCGGCGAGCGCTGTCAAAATGGCCGATTCCCATGGAAATCAAAGCTTTTCGCGCCGGCTGAGGCCGGCGATCGCCTGAGGACGCAAACCGAGTGGAATCCTTTTTCCAGAGCTTTCCGATATGGCTGAACCTGGTGGTTTTCGCGGCCGGGGTTGGCGCCGTCATCAAGGGGGCCGAGTGGTTCACCGATGGCACCGTGGGAATAGCGGACGCCACCGGTGTTCCGAAGATTTTCATCGGTGCAACCATCGTCAGCCTCGCGACGACATCTCCCGAGATGAGTGTTTCCTATATCGCGGCCTTGCTTAACCGGCCCGCGACCTCGGTCGGCAACGCAGTGGGATCGACAGTTTGTAATATCGGCCTCATCCTTTCGCTGGCGGCTTTGATTCAACCGGTCAAGGTGCCCCGGACGATCGGCATGGTACAGGGGTTTTCCATGATTGCCGCCGGGGCGGCGGTCGCCGCTCTGGGGTGGGACGGCGGCCTGGGCAGATGGAACGGCCTCCTCCTGCTCGTGGGCGCCGGTGTCTATCTTTGGGTCATGTTGCGTCAGTCCGGCTGGGGCAACGGTGAGCCGGCGCCCGAGACCGCCCCGAGCGACTGGGGGCCAACCGTCCGGCACTTTATCGCCGGCGGAGGATGCGTCGCCGGCGGAAGCGTGTTGATCGTTCAGAATGCGGCGGTCCTCGCCCACGCGGCGGGGGTGTCCGAGTTGGTTATCGGGCTTACGCTGGTGGCGCTGGGAACCTCTCTCCCCGAATTTGTTACGGCCATATCTTCTTCCCTGCGCGGGCACGGCGACATCGCCGTTGGAAACGTCATCGGCGCCAACGTGCTCAATCTCACCCTGGTGCTCGGCGGGGCGTCGACGATACTTCCGATGGGCATCGAGCGGCAGCTTTTCGCGCTGGAGTTTCCTGTCATGGGCGTCTTAATGGCCCTCGTTGTTTTTCTGGCGGTGTCCCGGGGCAGAATCGGCCGCCGGGGAGGAGCGATATTCTTTTCGATCTATCTGATCTACCTGGTATTGCTCACCGTTTATTATCTGTGATCAAACTTATTTCGGTTTGTCGGCTGAAAATTGGAATTTGACGGCGGAAAAAGGCATTTCATATCATGGAGGGGTTACGGGACCACCCGCCTGAAGGGAGTCCGATGAATGTTTGATATCGGCAAATCCGGTCAAATCTCCGAGACGCATTCGCTGGGCCGCTTCCTACGCTCCTCGACGGAGTCCGCCTTCGACGCCGTCGGTTTCCGGGATCGGGAAGTCATCGAGTATGTCTGGAAAATGCTGTTGCGTTTCGTCCACGTCGATCAACTCTTCCGGCGCAGCCGGAAGTCGGGAGAGCATCTGGAGCATGTCGTGGATTTCCTCACCGATGCCCAGAGGATGGACAACGCCTCCGTGCGTGAGCTGAAAAGGCATATGGGCGATGTGTGTCTGTTCTTCGCGGGCCTTTACCCTGAAAACCTCGAACACAGAAAGAGGAATCCGGATTTTTATGTCTCCCAGGGAAAAGCGGCTTATTATCACGTCGCCGAGATCGATGCCCTGCGGCCCTCGGCCAGCTTTTACCGGAAGCTGACGGATAAATTCGAAGAGTGCGTCATGGCCCTTCACCTCGAGCGGGAGTTCATGCACGACTCGGTCTACCAGTACATTGGCCGCCAGTTTGGACTTCGGTGATTCCGGCCGGAGTCCACCTCGAAGCTCACTTCGAAACCCACTTCGGAGCCATGCACGGATGAGAAACATTCTTCGCCTATGGGGGACGATTTTTTTCCTCCTTTTTATCGCCGCCGACGGCTTTTCCGCGGAAAGAAAGCCGGCGGAGAGGGGAGAGGTGCGGCTACCAAAGCGGGCTGCTATCACCCCAAAGAAGCCAGCGCAAGAATCAGGCGGCGGCTCAAGCCCCGTGATCGCCGTGGTGAACGGCCGGGAGATCACTCTCGAAATGGTGGCCGACCATCTCCGGGCGTTGCCGGTCGAGGTGGGGGTGACTGCGCTGGAGAGGCGAAAGCAGTTTCTCGACCGCCTCGTTCAGACGGAGCTTATTTATCAAGAAGCTTTGCGCCGGAAACTGGATCTGTCCGAAAAGGTTCAATCGCGCCTTCGCCTGGCCCGGAGGGAGATTCTGATCCAGGAGCTTGTCGACAGGTTACCGGACTGGAGCGGGCCTCCTGGCGAGAAAGCGATGCGCCGCTATTACCGGAATAACCCGAAAAGATTCAGGCGAAAGGCCTCGGCACGCATCAGCATTATCGTCTTGGGGAGCGAGAAGGAAGCGCGCGAGGCTCTTGATGAATTGCGCGGGGCGGCCTCCTTCGAGGAAGTCGCGAGAAAGCGCTCGATATTCGAGTCCTCCGCCCGGCGTGGCGGCAAGCTCGGAGTGGTCCGGCGGGGGGAGGTCGATATCAATCTCGAGAAGGCGATTTTTTCTCTTCCGATCGGAAAGGAGAGCGAGCCGATCGAGACGCCGGCGGGCTGGCAGATCGTTCGCGTATCCGAGAGAAGGGAGCGCGCCGATTTCTCCTTCGAAGAGGTCAGGGACGAGGTGCGAAACATCATTTCCAAAAGGCGCCAGGAGAGGGCTTTCAATGCGCTTCTCGATAAACTCCGGCGCGAGAGTAAAACGGTAATCTATCCCGAACGCATCAAATGATCCGAGTGAATCAAGTGAGATACCGCCGCCGGAATTTCCGGCCGACGAATCAAACCTGACATCCCTCCTTAAAAAGTGGCGGCCGCAGGCGCTCGAAAGTGGCGGCCGTAGGCGCTCGAAAACGGCGGCG
>NYYB01000129.1 GCA_002685755.1 Nitrospinota bacterium | reverse complement strand
GGCAAAAATCGGGGGGCTCGGCGGGAGAAGGGATGTTTTTTTCCGTCAAATGAATTCGGGGATAGGCGGGGTCCGCACTCAGGATGAGATTCCGCGTCTTTTGTCCCGGGCACTCCAAAACGAGCAATAGAGAGCGCCGGCCGGGCTGGACGATTTTCCGAACGCGGCCACCGGCCAATTCATCGCTCAATTCGCCGGCGATCGCCCGAAGTACATATATATCCATTAAAACTCCCCGGTGAAGCGGTGCATCCGCTTCCGGTATGACGGGAGGCGGCAGACCCCGGCAGTTCACCTGATTAAACCATATCCTCTTTAATCCAATTGACACCATCTTTTTGGGAACTTATTGTAAATTCTCTTGATATTCGCGTGAACAGGAGAGACGAAGCGTGACTGCCAGCATGACAGGATACGGTGCGGGCGATTCCCCCTTCAGGGAGGCCAACTTCTCCGTCGAGGCCCGGTCCGTCAATCACCGCTACCTCGAATCCACCGTCCGGGGGCCCCGCTGGGCCATCTCCCTCGAAAACGAAGTGAGAGAGGCGGTCAAGAGTCGATTCTCCCGCGGACGCTTCGATGTCTTTATCCACTACAACGACGAAAACAACCACTCCCAGGTCATCGATATCGAGGCGGCGAAAAGTTTCGTCGCCTCCCTGAAGACCCTGAGGGAGGAGCTGGGAATCCAGGGCGAGGTGGACCTCGCGCTTCTCGCCGGTTTTCGCGACGCCCTTAAGGGATCGGAAATATCCTTTTCGGCGGATGAAATCAGAGAACCCCTGATGAGCGCCCTGGACAGCGCCCTTTCGAATCTGGGCCGGATGCGCCAGCGAGAGGGGGACGCCCTCGAGCGCGACATTCTCAACCATCTCGATGACGTGAAGCGTCTCACCGGCGAGGTCAAGGAACGTCTCCCCGATGCGCAGAAGGCTCTGACGGAGAGATTGCGGGAGCGCATCCTCAAGCTATCGGAAGGAAGGGATATGGACGAGGGACGCCTCGAGCAGGAGTTGATCTATGCGGCCGAGCGGGGCGACATCAACGAGGAGCTCAGCCGGCTCGAAAGCCATATCTCCCAGTTCAGGGATCTCGTCGTAAGCGAGGAGCCAATCGGGCGGAAGCTCGACTTTCTCATTCAGGAAATGAACCGCGAGACGAACACCATCGCGTCGAAGTCCGTGGACCTGATCCTCACCCAAAAATCCGTTGACCTGAAAAGCGCTCTCGAAAAAATCCGCGAGCAGGTGCAGAACGTGGAGTAAAAATGCGCCCCGGCCACCTTTTTGTCCTGTCCGCCCCCTCGGGCGCCGGAAAATCGACATTGATCGATCGGGCCATCCGCGAGATCCCGGGCATCTGGCACTCCGTCAGCGCGACCACGCGCCAGCCGAGAAAATATGAAGAGGAAGGCGTTCATTACTACTTCATGGAGCGCGACGCATTCGAGAAAACCATCGCCGAGGGACACTTTCTCGAATGGGCCGAAGTGCACGGCGAATGCTACGGCACACCCAGCGAAGAAGTGGACAGGCGACTGGCCGGCGGCGAGGACGTCATCATGGACCTCGACGTTCAGGGCGCCCTTCAGGTGAAAAAACATCGCCCGGAGGCGATTTTGATTTTCATCATACCGCCCTCGCTTGAAGCGCTTCGCGAGCGGATCGAAGATCGGCGGACGGAAACCGAGGAGTCCATCCGGAGGCGTCTCTCGATCGCAGAGAAGGAAATGAGCCACCGGGATCAGTACGAACAAGTGATCGTCAACGATGTTCTGGACGATGCGTTCGGCGATCTGGCGGGCGTTATTCAAAGCTCCCGCGGCCCGGCGGAGGAGGCGGGCAGTTGACTCTCGGGGAGGGCCGCGCCCCGCTGGCGGGGAAGTTCATCGTCCTCGCCGTCACCGGGGGGATCGCGTCCTATAAATCCATCGACCTCGCGCGCCAGCTCACCCTCGAGGGCGCGGAGGTGCAAACCGTCCTCACCCGGAGCGCCCGCGCGTTCGTCCAGCCGCTCCCGTTTCAGGTCCTCACCGGCCGTACACCCATCGAGAAAATGTTTCCCGTCGAAGGGGGAGACCATCCCGGGGATATGCCCCATATCTCCCTGACGGAGAAGGCCCACCAGGTTGTCCTCGCTCCGGCCACGGCCAACGCAGTCGCCAAATTCGCCCGGGGGGATGGAGACGATTTTCTCTCGACGCTCCTTCTTTCGGCCAAAGCCCCTGTCATCGTCGCCCCCGCGATGAATCCCCGCATGTGGAGCAGCCCCGCCGTTCAGGAAAACATTCGTCTCCTCCGCTCACGGGGCCACATCGTCATCGAGCCCGGAGTGGGACGGATGGCCCGGCCCGAAGAGGGCGAGGGGCGGGGAAGGTTGCCCGAGAACGCCGAAATTCTGGCGGAAATTCACAAAGTGCTATTACCGAATCCCGATTTGGCCGGCCTCCGCCTTTTGGTGTCGGCGGGCCCCACAAGGGAGCGATGGGACGCGGTGCGCTACCTCTCGAACCGATCGAGCGGAAAGATGGGCTTCGCCATCGCCGAGGCCGCGGCGGGACGGGGAGCGGAGGTCACGCTCGTGAGCGGACCGGTTTCCCTGTCCGACCCCGCCGGCGTGAAAGTCTTTCGGGTCGAAACCGCGGAGGAAATGCGTATCGCCATGCTGGACGCCTGGCGGAACGCGGACGCCGCCGTCATGGCGGCAGCCGTGGCTGACTACAGGCCTTCGGCTCCTCTGGATGAAAAAAAGAAAAAGGAGAGCGGCCCAGCCGCCATCGAGCTCGAGAGAACGGCTGACATTCTCGCCGAGATGAGCGAATCGAAGGGCCGGCGCATCCTTGTGGGCTTCGCCGCCGAGACCGGTCAACTCGCCGAAAACGCCATGGACAAATTGCGCCGCAAAAAGCTTGATTTTATTGTGGCGAACCTGGTTTCCGGAGAAGAAAACGCCATGGGCGCGGACGCCAGCCGGGCGATCATATTCGACCCATCGGGGAGCGGAGAGGAGCTTCCGCTCCAAGAAAAATACCTGCTTTCCAGAAAACTTCTGGACCGAATCACAAAAATGTGGCAAAAGAGTTCTTAAGCTCGCATCTTTACACTTGGAACCACCCACCACGCCCGTTCCAGGGAACCGATGGATACCCGCGATAACGCGTCACGGACACTCTTGTGCCATTTGAATAGCTTGCGAGACGCCGGCGTACGGTATGTTGCGCTCGGCGGCGCGTCCGCTTACGCATCCCATGACATTTTAAACGGGCAGGGGGAGTTCGGCGGCTCCATCGCCGAGCCGGGGCCACCTGTTTCCGCAACATCCACTTCCACAACACTTCCTGCAACTCAACGCACATCGGACGAAGCGAAACCGCCCGTCCCGCGTTTGGAAGTTCTGCCGGCCCCGGCCCTCTCCCTGCCCACCAAGGAGGATACGATGCCCCCCGCGAAGGGCTCCGCCCGCCCCAAGGACCCCCCGCCACTGCCCTTCGACCCGGAAGAGGAGATGACCCTACCCGAGCTTAACGGGGCGATTGAGGGCTGCACCAGCTGCCAGCTGGGCCACGGCCGGACGAATCTCGTTTTCGGCGTGGGCAACCCGGACGCGGAACTCGTATTCGTCGGCGAGGCGCCCGGCCGGGACGAAGACGCCCAGGGCATCCCCTTCGTCGGCCGCGCGGGACAGATGCTCACTCGAATGATCGAAAATGTCATCGAAATCCCCCGGAGCGATGTCTACATCTGCAACGTTCTCAAGTGCCGCCCGCCCGGCAACCGAAACCCCGAGCCCGGAGAAATCGACTGCTGCGAGCCCTACCTCCACAAACAGCTCGAGATCATCCGGCCCCGGCTCATCGTCGCCCTCGGCAAATTCGCAGCCCAGTTTCTCCTCGCCACCCAGATCCCGATTGGCAAGCTGCGCGGCAAGTTCGGCCGCTACCGCGGCATCCCCACCCTCGCCACCTACCATCCGGCCTATCTGCTCCGGAACTCGAGCCAAAAAAAAGTCGTCATGGGCGACCTCCTCAGGATGAAAGCCGTCCTCAATGGCGAGACCGAACCCGTGGCCGAGATCTACTCCTGACCGCTCCGGGCCTGGCCCCCACCCCCGGCGACATCCCCGGCTTCATCCTCTGAGTTCGGAGCCCCATCCCGGACCCTCCCCTCCTATTCAGCCCGGCTGGTTCGCATATAAGGCACTAATTTTAAACGGTTTTTATCTTAAGCCAGGCTTCCGCTCCATGCGGATTTTTCGCCCGTGTACGAAATAAACCCCTTGACAGGGAAAATGCGCTCATTACCATGTAACCTGTAATTTTGGATTGACCCCGGGGAGGCTCCCCGGTTCCCCGAGCAGGTTTATGGATGGAGGAAGTCCACCATGAAGCAAATCGTTCTGGCGGCCGCGGCGATCCTCATCTTCGCCGCCCCGGCACTCGCCGACGGTGACGGCTACTGCGACTACTCCGCGAAAGCGAGAGTGGCGTACAAAGGCAAGGCCAAGGTCAAGGTCAAGATCGAAGCCAAGGCCAAAGAAACCGCCAAGGACCAGGCGCCCAAAATCATCGCCTCGTCCCTAAAATAGCGGCGCTACCCCCCAGGATTTCACGAGTGGGCGTTTCACTGCGCCCCTCGTGCGGCTTCTCTTCGGAACATCAAAAATATCCCCGCACGTCCGCCTCTCATGGCTGCCCCTGACATGCTTATCTTGCCGCTTTCGCCCCGCCACCTTAATATTGAGGCGGCTTTTCCCCCTGGCAAAGTGAACTGGTGAAGGTGATCTGAGAGAGACCCGAATGAAAAACCTCTTTTTCGCCGCCGCGCTTGCCGCCCTGATTTTCACAGGAGCCGGGGCCGCCGGGGCCCAGCCGAAAAAAGCCGGCGGCCGGACCGACTTGAAAGGAACCCGCCTCAGCGAAACCGATTTCAGCGGGGCCAATCTCAGGGGAGCCGACCTGAGAAAAACCGACTTCAAGGCGGCCGACCTGAGCGGCGCCGACCTCAGGGGAGCCCACCTTCGCAGGGCAAATCTCCTCGGAGCCAACCTCAGGGCGGCCGATCTGCGCAGGGCCGACCTCCGCAGGACTTCCTTCAGCGCGGCCGACCTCAGGGGTGCCGACCTGAGAAGAGCCGATCTCAGGGGGGCGTACCTCGAGGAGACCAAGCTCGGCGGGGCCAAGCTCGGAGAGGCCAGCCTCGACGGGGCGGTGCTCATCGGGGCCGACCTTGACGGGGCCGATCTGAAGGATGCCGGCCTGGACGGGGCCAACCTCAGGGAGGCCAGGCTCGGAGGAGCCTTGAACCTGCACCAGGTGCAGGTGGACCGGGCCTGTATTAGCGATGAAACCAGGCTGCCCCGGAGCATTAAAAGGCGGGAGGCGTATCCTGCCTGTGACCGGTGGAACTGACCCGCCGGAAACCCGAAAACCATTCCCGCGCCTCGCCCAATCGACTATGATGAATAAGTCCATTCAAGAGGAGACCTTCATGTCCGACCCCGCTGCCATCCTCAGCGCTCGCCTCGACGCGCCGGGCATCATCACCGCCCCCGGAGTGAGCGACGGGCTCTCGGCCCAGATGGCGGCGGAGGCCGGCTTCGACGTGCTCTACATGACGGGAGCGGGCGTCTCGCTGGGCACCTTCGGAGCGCCCGACGTGGGGCTGCTCACCCTGACCGAGATGGCCGCCGCCTGCGCGCGGATCACCTCGGCCACCGATCTTCCCCTCATCGCCGACGCCGACACCGGTTACGGAAACGCGGTGAACCTGACCCGGACGGTCGAGGAGTTCATCCGCGCCGGGGCCGCCGGGATTCAGATCGAGGATCAGGAGACGCCCAAGAAATGCGGCCACCTCGAGGGTAAGCGGGTGGTTCCCGCCGAGGAGATGGCCCTCAAGATCGAGGCCGCCCGCGCCGCGCGGGGGGACTCGGGGCTCGTGATCGTCGCGCGGACCGACGCCCGCCAGTCCCTCGGGATGGACGAGGCTATTAACCGCTGCCGCCTTTACCGTGAGGCGGGGGCGGACGTTCTTTTTCTGGAGGCGCCCCGGGGCGAGGACGAGATCGCCCGCGTCCCCCGGGATCTGGACGCCCCCTGCCTGATGAACATGGCGGGGAAATCCGTGCGCATCCCGGTCAAAAAGCTCGAGGCGTTCGGCTACAAGATCGCCATCTTTCCGGGCGAGGCCCAGCGCGCGAGCGCCTTCGCCATGCGCGAGGTCTTCGAAACCCTCCGCGAGGAGGGCGGGGTCGAGTCGATCGAGAGCCGACTCATCGATTTCGAGGAGCGCTTCCGGATCGCCGGCTACGGCGAGATTCAAAGGCTCGAGGAAAAATACCTGCCCAAGGGGTGAGTGGCGAGGCGAGCATCGCGCCTAGGGCATAATTTATCCATCGTCACTAACCACATCGTAGCTGCCGGGAAGGTTTTGAGGGTGATAGTTGTTGTCGGGATTGTTCATTCGATCTCGCGCGCTTACATGCACTTTGACTTTTTGAGCCGATACCTCGCCCCACATATTCAAAATGTTCCTTTCTTCAATGGCGATATAACGACCCCTTGAATCATACAGCTTGCTGTTTTCGTCCGGAGAAATGCTTCCCCAAATCTCGGGCGATACCTTGAGGTCATGTTTCACGGCCCGCAAAAGCATCCACCGCAACGTGATGTCGGATAGGCCCTGAAGCACATATCCGCCCTCCACGTTTGAATAAACACCAGGAAACCATACCTGCTCAATGACCTGATCTTGTTTTTGCCTTTCATCCCACAGTCTCGGATAAAAGGACTTTCGCTTGTCGTCGATTGAAATCGCATGATAGGCAAAGCTGACTTTTTCGCTCAGTTTGGTGTCATGAAAAGAAATAATCCTTCGTTTGAATCCTATTTTCCTCAATGAAAAATTAGCCCACTTTTTTACAAAATCCGGGAGGCCCACGGAGCCCACCGTATCCCACGCGCTGATAAAATGAATATCTTTTACCAACTCTCCCGATTGATCTTTGTGCGAGTGCGCAGATGCGAATTTTTGAACTGTCGGCGTAGCGGCCTTTTCTTGATAAAGGTCAAAAGCCTCATCCACTTTTTCGGCATATTTCCTTTTCAGGATTCCACACCGGCCAGTAAGCCCCCCCCCAGGCTTCTTGCCGTAAAGGCCCCCCGACTGAAGCCGAACAGAAATATCGAATCTCCGGGTTGATAGTGATAGACGATGAACTCATAGCACTCCCGTATATTTTTGGCCAACCCCTTCGCAAAAGCCAATCCCATAATTCTCCAAAAGTCCGTCCCGACCCCGCCATCGTAGAAAGCAACCTGGTCTGTCCTGATTTTTTTCACGGCGTCGTAGGGTTTGCGAACGTTTGTGTCATGGTCTTCAAAAGGCTTATTCCCGGTCCCGTCCGAGAACACAACAATATTTTTGGGCATCCCGTCCCCCTTCACAGAAGACTTTCAAAACAAGTTGCCATATAGTATATTATTACTTTCTGGCTATAATAATATCATAAATTTATGTTCGTTTTCATCACTTCGGGGCCGTGGGCCACCCGCACCATCACCACCCAAAACGCACATCAAATTCACGTTGTGAATCACGCTTTCGCGCCGTATCGTGTTGTTTCCAATTGTTTCTTGTAATTTCCTGCAGATCTCCTTTTTGGGGTATCCCATATCCTTCCTCTGGCTGAGGGCGATTCCGCCCGCGGCCGGAGGGAGCGGGATATGGCGAATATCGAGATCGGAGCCGAGGGCGGCGATGTCGCCAAAATCCAGGAGCGGCTGCCCGAGAACATCGCGGGGAGCCTATCTCCCTCGGTCGATGTCCCCGCCCTGGTTTTTCATTTCCACACGGCGTTCGGGGGAGGGGTACGTTGGCGGCTCGGCCGTCGCGGCCTCGAGGTCGAAAACTCGGGGGTCGAACGGACGCGGGGGGCGCCAACGACAGTCAAACGCGTGTGGGACGAATTCGGCGGCTCCATCGAGCGATGGGCCGGACGCTACCGGGTTCCCGCCGAATTGATCCTCCCCACCATCTGCACCGAAAGCGGCGGCCGGTCCGATCGGGTCCGGCTCGAGCCCGGATACGTCTCTGACGATAGGACGCCGGGGAAGGTCTCGCCCGGCCTGATGCAGACGCTTATCTCAACCGCCAGTTGGATGATGGAAAATGAAAACGCCGGGGAGACCATCGGCCGGAGCTGGCTGCTCGAGCCGGACAACTCGATACGCGCGGGGGCGGCCTACATCGCCCACCAGAAGGAGGCGACGGGCTTCGATCCGCCCAAGGTGGCCTGCGCCTACAACGCCGGCTCCGTTATCAAGCAAACTGGCGCCGCCAACCGGTGGAAAATGAGACAATACCCCATCGGCACCCCGGAGCACGCCGACCGGTTCGTGAAATGGTTCAACGATTTTTTCTCGCTGCTCGACTCGGAGCAGATACAGACCTCGGCCAGATATTTTATCTAGCGCGTTTTTTTGGGGGGGGGGTAGGAATGTCCCCTGCACGGGGCATTCACCTTGAAGGGGACCTACCTCGGGGTGGGGGGGCCTTTGGGCTTGCGGCCTCCGGGCTTGCGGCCCCTTCTGCCCGGCATGGCGGGGTCCGAGAGGCGAAGGTCTCTTTCGGGCGGCTCGCCGGGCACCCCCAGCGTCCGGCCAAGCCGCTCGGCGAGAATATCCTCCCGGCAGCTGAGACGCCGGGCAATCTCTTCCTCGAAGCCCCTGCCGGTAGGCTCGTAGAAGCGCGTACCGCGAAGGCCGCCGGGGAGGCCTTCCATCTCGACAACGGCGTCGTCGAACTGGTGGGCGTGCTGGTAGCCCTTCCCGTAATCGAGCTCCTTCATCAGATCGGTGGGCGCGTTGCGCAGGTGTTTGGGCACTGGCTCGGCGGGGCACTCGTCGATGGCGCGCTTGACCCGGCCGTAGGCGCGGTAGACGGCGTCGCTCTTGGGCGCGGCGGCGAGGTAGACGGCGAGCTCGGCAATGGCGAGCTTGCCCTCGGGCAGGCCGATGAAATGAAACGCCTGCTGGGCCGCCATGGCGATCTGAAGCGCCTGGGGGTCGGCGAGGCCGACGTCTTCCGAGGCGAAGCGCACCAGGCGGCGGAGGATGTACATCGGGTCCTCGCCCGCCTCAAGCATCCGGCCCAGCCAGTAGAGGGCCCCGTCGGCGTCCGAGCTGCGCAGGGTTTTGTGCAGGGCGCTGATGAGGTTGAAATGCTCTTCGCCCGATTTATCGTAGAGAAGGGTCCGCCGCTGGGCCGCCTCGGCGACCTCGGCTTCGCCGATGGAGGGGGCTTCGCCCTCGGGGCCGCCGAGCGAAGATTCGTCCAGGGCGATGGCAGAGGCGAGCTCCAGGATATTCAGAGCCGTGCGGGCGTCCCCGCTCGACAGTGAAGCAATACGCCGCAGGGCGTCGTCCTCGACGCGGAGGGCTGCGCCTCCCAGACCGCGCTCTTTGTCCCCGAGCGCGCTGGTCAGTAGCGCGAGGATCGAATCCTCCCCGAGCGCCTCGAGAACAAACACGCGCGCGCGGGAGATCAGCGCCGGGATAATCTCAAAAGAGGGATTTTCCGTCGTCGCCCCGATGAGGGTGACGGTGCCATCCTCGACGGCGGGCAGGAGGCCGTCCTGCTGAGCCTTGTTGAAGCGGTGAATCTCGTCGATAAAAAGGATGGTCTTGCGCCCCCGGCGGCGCATCGCCCGCGCCTCCTCCAGCCCGGCGCGGAGGTCCTTCACCCCGTGGAGGACGGCGCTCAGGGTGATGAAGTGCGCCCCAGTCCGGGCGGCGATGATTCGCGCGAGGGTGGTTTTGCCAGTTCCCGGCGGGCCCCAGAAAATCACCGAGCGCACCTCGTCGCGCTCGATCGCCCGGCGGAGGACCTTGCCCGGCCCGAGGAGATGATCCTGGCCCAGCACCTCGTCGATACTGCGCGGGCGCATCCGGTCGGCGAGGGGAGCGTCCTTGCCGGGGCCCCCGGGCGGACCGCCCTCGGATGGGCCTCTACCGGAAGGCTCTGCCGGCGATTCGCCTCCGGGAGAATCGAATAGCTCCATTTCCATGATTTCGCTCCTTGCCCGCCTGCGGGCACAGACCGCCTGCCGTGGGCAGCAGGCTGCGGGCAGCTGGTTGCCGGCTACCCATATCCTAACACCAGATCGGCCGGGCCGCCCCGCCTTGACGCGGCCTGCGCCGCAGGTTATCAGGAGGCGTCTTTTCTCTCCAAATCCTATGACTTTCCTTGGAGGCCTTATTATGGAAAAAAAAGTAATCCACACCGATAAAGCCGCTTCCGGCAAGGTGCCACTCTCCCAGGCCATCGCGGTGGGCGAGTGGCTTTACTGCTCGGGGCAGCTTCCCATCGACCCGGCGACGGGCGAGCTCGTACCGGGCGGCGCGGGCCCCCAGACGCGCCGGATCATCGAGAATCTCAAGGCCGTCTGCGAGGAGGCGGGCACCTCGCTCTCAAACGCGGTCAAGGTCACGATCTTCATGGCCGACCTCGGCGACCTCAAGGAGATGAACGACGTGTTCGAGGAATACTTCGGCATCGACGACCCCCCGGCGCGGACGACCTTCCAGGCCGGAGGCATCATCGCGGGCGCCAGGCTCGAGATCGAGCTCACCGCCTTCATCCCGCAATAGGGGACTTGGCAGATGAAAAACCCGCAGGTGGGCATCGTCATGGGAAGCGCCTCTGATCTCGAGGCGATGGAGGCGGCGGCGGATGCGCTCGAGGAGTTGAGAGTGTCGTGCGAGATGCGCGTCCTCTCGGCCCACCGCACCCCGGAGGAGGTCCACGAGTACGTCCGGGAGGCCCCCGGCCGGGGGATCCGCGTCCTCATCGCGGGCGCGGGGATGGCCGCCCATCTCGCCGGGATGGTGGGGGCCGCCACCGACCTGCCCGTCATCGGCGTGCCCATGGACGCATCCTCGCTCAACGGGCTCGACGCCCTGCTCTCGACGGTGCAGATGCCGCCCGGAATCCCGGTGGCGACAATGGGCATCGGCTCCGCCGGGGCGCGCAACGCCGGCCTTTTCGCCGCGCGAATCCTCGCCCTCTCGGACCCGGCCATCGCCAAGCGCTACCGCAAATTCGCCCAAGGGCAGCGCGATAAAGTCCTCAAGGCGGACCGGAAGCTTCAAAAACAGCGGGCCGCCCGGAAAAAGTCACCCAAACGCGCCGCTCGGAAGTAGCCCCCGTGGCGGAGATTCTCCCCGTCCGGCCGGATGCGCCAGATGAGACCGCTGTGCGCCGCGCCGACGCCGCCCTCCGCGAGGGGGAGGTGGTGGCACTCCCCACCGACACGATATACGGCCTCTGCGCCCGTGCGGAGGACGCCAAGGCCGCCGAAAAAATTTACGAAATTAAGGGACGGGGGGCGGAGAAGGGTGCGCCGATCCTCATCGGCCGCCTCGATCAGCTCTCCCTGCTGACCCGTCCACTCCACGAAAATATCTGGGAAAAACTCTATCTTCTTTGGCCGGGACCGCTGACCCTCATCCTGCCGGCGGGTGAGAATATCTCCCCCCTCCTGACCGGGGGGGGCGGGGGAGTGGCCGTCCGGTACCCGGAGCAGGCACTCTGCCAGGCCCTCGCGCGGGCGGCGGGGCCCTTCGCCGCGACGAGCGCGAACGCGCCCGGCGAGGCGCCGTTGACGGGGGCCGCCGCCATCGAGGAGCGCTTCGGCGGGGCTCTCGGGCTCATCCTCGACGGCGGGATTTTGGGCGAAAAAGCGGCTCCTTCCACCGTGGTGGACGTACTGGGGGAGACCCCGAACCTGATTCGGGAGGGCGCTTATCCGTTCGGTGTTGTCGTAAAAGCCTGGGAGGGTGTCTGAGCGGCGGCGGACTTATTCGGGCTCCGGAAACTCGATGACGACGTTCCCCTCGCTTTTGATCACGCACTGGCAGGCGAGGCGAAATTCGTCCGGATCCCAACCGTAGGCGTCCAGGGTGTCTCGCTCGTCCTCATCCTGGGAGGACAGGATCGCTCCCCCCGAGATGACGATCACCTTGCAGGTCGAGCAGGCGCAGTTACCGCCGCAATCGCAAGGATGCTCGATGTCATTGTCCAGATTGCTTTCAAGGATGGTGCTACCCACTTCGGCCTCAACCGTTTCGTCGGTAACTTTATTTTGAATCGATGCCAATTCATTGCTCCCCCGGACGCGCCTCTCCGGACACCCCGGTCCATAAACGCCCGCTCCCAAGGGGCGGGCGCCGGCCAAAAGATTCGGTTAGCTCGATTTCGAAAAGGGTTCGTCGAACGGGCAAGAATTTTCTACCGGAATTATGCGGCAACGCTCTCCTTTTCGCAAAATACGGCCTTATTTTCCCTGTCGGCGGTACTTCCCGCCGAGAAGTC
>NYYB01000128.1 GCA_002685755.1 Nitrospinota bacterium | reverse complement strand
TTTCTTCTATCATGATATGAGTTTTAGGGAATTATCTCCCGTCGAAGACCCGCAAAAATAGTTTTTCAGCAGCCTCTTAAACAAAGATCGAAATATTTCGATCGGAGCACTCGGGCGGTTTTGGTTTCCGGCGGGCTACTACACCTATACGGGCCGAGCCATGAGAGGACTCCCGGCCCGTGTGGCCCGACACACCTGCCGCGACAAGCCGCTCCGGTGGCATATCGATTATTTTCGGCGGCACGCCAGATTCATCGGCGTCTGGGGGATTCCCTCCACGGACCCCGAAACCGAGGAACGACAGGCCCGGGCGCTTCTGTCGCTGGCGAGGGAGGCCGCGGGACCCTCCGCCCTCCCAGCCCCCGGTTTCGGGGCCTCGGACAGCCGCTGCCCGGCACATCTATTCTATTGGGGGGACTCAGCTCCTCAGTTAAGGCCAATATCTTCAGACCATTAAACGCTATAATATCAGCGATAACAATTAGATATTCGAACATGCTCAAAAAAAGAAGATTAATTTTTCGGCAAAAGTCACGCTGCCACTTGAAAAATTTTTAGATGTGACTAATATTATTATTTGAGTGCTGACGTTAGTGACACTTTCCAGAACCGAACCCCAGGGGGACTTAAGGGGATGCTCCAATGGTCGATCCGTTCTATGCATTGCTCATCGCATGCGCCATTGCGTTTTTGGCCGTAGTTTTGTTCTGGCCAGTCCGGGGAATTATTTGGCCCTGGATAAGGGCGTTCCGAGCCTCCGAGCGAATCCGGATTGAAGACGCCCTGAAACATGCCTACGACTGCGAATACCGGAAGATCCCCTGCACCCTGCAAAGTCTTTCGGGCGCCTTGAACATTTCGGGAAACCGCGCCGCCCATCTCCTGACCCGGCTCGAGCAAATGGAGTTGGTGAAATCGGCCGGCGGCGGCTACGAGGTCACATCCGAGGGGCGCAGCTATGCCCTTCGCGTCATCCGAATTCACCGCCTCCTCGAGCGCTACCTCTCGGACGAAACCAATATCGACCCGGCCGAGTGGCACGAAAAGGCGGAAGACCGCGAACACAACACCTCCCCGGAGGAGTCAGAGACGCTGGCCGCCCAGATGGGCCATCCGCGCTTCGACCCGCACGGAGACCCCATCCCAACGGCGCACGGCGATCTCCCCCCGCTCGAGGGAACGCCCCTGAACGAGCTTCTCGCCGGAAGACTGGCCGCCATCGTCCATGTGGAGGACGAACCACAAGCTGTACACGCCCAACTCGTCGCCGAGGATTTGCATCCGGGCATGCGGGTGCGAGTGCTGGAGAGCGGACCTGATCGGGTGCGATTCGAGGCCGACGCCCAGGAATTTGTGCTCGCCCCGGTCGTCGCCGCCAACCTTTCGGTGCTCCCGCTTCCCGAGGGACAGGAAATGGTGGGTCCTTTCGAAAGCCTCTCCGGCCTCAAACCGGGAGAGCGGGCCGAAATCGCCGGCATCTCGTCCAACTGCCGGGGCACCCAGCGGCGGCGCATGCTCGACCTCGGAATTATTCCGGGCACCACGGTGGAGTGCGAGATGAATAGCCCCATTGGCGATCCCGTCGCCTACCGCATCAGGGGCGCCGTAATCGCCTTGAGGCGGGAGCAGGCCGAGATGATCCAGATTGCGGAACCTCAGGCAGGAGGCGTCTCATGACCAGTACCCTCCCGGCCGCCTGCGAGGTGTGCCCGGTTCACAACGCCGAGAATCTCATCAAGCTCGGTGTCGACATGGAGAGTTGGGACTTCGTCGTGGCGCTGGCCGGAAATCCGAATACAGGCAAAAGCACGGTTTTCAACGCCCTGACCGGCCTCCGCCAACATACCGGGAACTGGCCCGGAAAAACCGTGGCACGGGCGGAGGGCGGATACTCCTTCGGCGGCAACCGTTTTAAGCTGGTGGACCTGCCGGGCACGTATTCTCTCCTCTCGACCAGCTTCGACGAGGAGATTGCCCGCGACTTCATACTCTTCGGCCAGCCGGACGTTACCGTCATCGTCGTGGACGCCAACCGGCTCGAGCGAAATCTCAATCTCGTCCTCCAGGTGCTCGAGATCACGGATCGCGCCGTTGTCTGCCTGAATCTGATGGACGAGGCGAAACGCCACGGGTTATCGGTGGACGAGCGCCGCCTGGCGAGGGACCTGGGGGTCCCGGTGGTGGCGACATCGGCCCGCTACGGCGATGGACTCGACCGCCTCAATCAGACCATCGCCGAAGTGGCCACCGGCCAGACGATCTGCAAGCCAAGGCGGGTGGGAGGTCCTTCTTCTCCCCTGAAGGGTGCGGTGGACCGTCTCGCCGCGATGCTGAAAAACATCTTCCCCGATCTGCCCAACGAGCAATGGGTCGCCCTCCGCCTGCTGGACGGGGACGACCGGATAACCGAAGCGATTCAAAGCGGCGAACTCGGGAACCTTCAAAGCCCGGCGGAAATGATCGGCGGCGAAGCGGCTCCGCAAGCAGCCGCCCCTGCCCGGACAAAGAAATGGAGTAGCGCCGGGAGCAGAGAAATACTCTCCGAGGCCTCGACGCTTCGATGGCAGGTGGGCGCCGAGTTCCACCAATCGCTCATGGAAACCATTTATACCGAGTCCGCCCGCTTGGCCGACCGGGCCGCGACACGGGACGACCGGAAACCCCGTTTCGACTTGGACCGGACCATCGACCAGTTGGTGACCAGCCGTGCATTCGGGTTTCCGCTCATGGTTCTCGTGTTGACCGTGGTCCTTTGGCTCACCATCATCGGGGCCAATACACCCTCGGCCATGCTTGCCACCCTGCTCCTTGAAAACATTCATCCCATGCTCAAGAGCGGAGCAGCGGCCCTGGGCGTTCCCTGGTGGCTCGACGGGCTTCTGATCGACGGAATGTACCTGGGGACAGCCTGGGTGATAGCCGTCATGCTTCCGCCGATGGCAATCTTTTTTCCGCTCTTCACCCTTCTCGAGGATTTCGGTTATCTACCGCGCGTGGCCTTCAACCTCGACAGCTTATTCATGCGGGCGGGGGCCCACGGCAAGCAGTCGCTGACGATGGCGATGGGCTTTGGCTGCAACGCCGCCGGAGTCATCGCGACGCGAATTATCGAAAGCCCCCGGGAGCGGCTGATCGCCATCATCACAAACAACTTCGCCCTGTGTAACGGACGTTGGCCGACACAGATCATGATCGCGTCGATCTTCGTCGGCGGCCTGGTGCCGGCCCATCTGGCCGGGTTGATCTCGGCGCTGACGGTGGTGGCGGTGGCCCTGCTGGGCGTATTTTTCACCTTCACCGTATCGTGGCTACTCTCAAGAACCGTGCTGCGCGGTGAGGTTTCGACCTTCAGCCTCGAGCTTCCGCCCTACCGGCCGCCGCGCGTCCTTCGGACGATTTACACCTCGCTCATCGACCGCACGATTCTCGTTTTGTGGCGGGCGGTGATATTCGCCCTTCCGGCCGGAGCTGTCCTCTGGCTCATCTCGAATATCCCAATAGGAAGTTTAAGCATCGCCGAGCACCTGATCGCATGGCTCGATCCCTTCGGAATGCTGATTGGACTCAGCGGTTTGATTCTACTGGCCTATATCGTCGCTATTCCGGCCAACGAAATCGTCGTTCCCACAATCCTGATGTTGACCGTGTTGGCGGGAGGTATGACGGGCTTGGGAGAGGGGTCCGGCGTGATGTTCGAGCTCGATTCCGAGTCGGCCACCTCGCAGCTTTTGAGGGCAGGCGGATGGAATTTACTGATCGCGGTTAATGTCCTGCTTTTCAGCCTCGTCCATAACCCCTGCTCGACGACCATATACACGATTTGGAAAGAGACACGGAGCGGAAAATGGACGGCTGTCGCCTCTCTCTTTCCGGTGGTGATGGGCTTTTTACTTTGCTTCCTGGTGGCCCAGGTTTGGCGCATTGCCGCCGGAGGCGCCGACTAACCTTCTCTTCGCCTGTATTAGACAAAGGTGTGACGCGCTCCTGAGTTCCAAGGAATATTCCTTCATCCCAAAAATCCTGGCTACCTCCGCGATGGCGCTGCTCCGCGATTAGGCCTCTGCCGGATTCCTGCAGACGAACAGATAGCGGTTCAGGCTGAAAAAGTATTTTCCCTCGCGGCCGAGTTCCTCGAGCTCACCCGCCCAGGCCTTCACCTCCTGCTTGGGGAGGTCTCCGTAGCGGATTACGAAGGGAACGATGATATTCAGCATGCGGCAGCTATAACACTCCGGATCGTACTCGGCGTTTAAAAACGGAAAAACGTCGCGGCGCTCGACCTCGAAACCCGCCCCGCGAAGCCGGGCCGACAGCGTTCGCGGCAAGTGGGGGTCGGCGAGGTGTGAGTCCCATGCCTTGAGGATACGCGCCGCCCGCTCCCCGTCCCTGGCACTCCAGACGAGCGAGTCCCAGTCCGTGTCGAGGATGACGGCGCGCCCTCCGGGCCGAAGGACGCGGCGAAGCTCCGAGAGGGCGGCGGCGATGTCGGCGACGTATTCATAGACCTGAGTGATGACGGCAGCGTCGAACTCGCCCTCGTCCGCCGGAAGCGCCAGCGCATCACCCTCACTAAGGGCGACCTGCTTAAGGTCGGCGCATCGCTTACGTGCAAGGTCGATCATCGCCTCGCTCGGGTCCACCCCCACCGCCCTCCCCGCGGGTCCCACGGCCCCGGCGATGTCGCGAAGGACATAGCCGGGCCCCGAACCGATGTCTATTATCCGCTCTCCGGGACTAGCGCCGAGTGCATTCATGACAAAATTTCGCTGGTCCTCCTCGTCGACTGAGGAGTAAACATCCTCGACGCGGCGGGCTGTTTTTTCATCGAATTTCGGAGGCTGGTTCAAAATTCCTCTTCCCCCGGGGTTTGGGAGGTTCGTTGAGCTTTACACTCTCTAGGCGTATAAGGTCGTTTCCGCATCGCGGCACTTTTCCCTCCGAAAGGATCATCTTGGATGGATTCGGCAAAAAAAATCAACATCGCCACCATTGCCGCGAGCCACGGCGTCAACTCGTTCTATATTTTTTTCCTTATCCCGATCCTGCCCATCATCGCCGAGGATTTCGGCCTGAACTACGTAGAGGTCGGTCTGATCGCCTCGGTCTATGCTTTCGCCAACGGCGTGTTCCAGCTTCCCATCTCCTTCCTGGGCGATTATTTCGGGCGGTGGCGAACGGTCCTGGTGATATCGCTCCTGGTGCAGGCCGTCCCGGTCTTTCTCTACGGACTGGCGCCGAGCTATGGGGTGTTTCTGGCCTTCGTCTTCTTTAGCGGGCTGGGCTGCTCGGCCTATCATCCCCCATCGATCTCTCTCATCACGCGCGAGATGCCCGACCGCCGCGGGTTCATCATGGGAATTTTCGCCGGAGGCGGCGACGTCGGCAGCATACTCACCCCCGTCATCGTCGGGTGGATTACCGTCTACCTCGCGAGCTGGCGACTGGCCGCCCACTGGGCGCTGCTTCCGGGCGTCATCATGGCGCTTCTCGTCTGGCGCCGCTTCGAGGACATCTCACGCGACGACCGCCCCATGAAACAGGCCGCCCGCGCGACCCTCAGCGCCCTGGCGCGAAACCGGTCTCTGATGCTTCTGGTCCTTCTCTCCACTTTTCGAATTACGGGTTTTCGGGGCTTGATGGTATTTCTCCCCCTCCTTCTCGCTCAAAATTTCGGATTCGGCACCCAGAGCGTCGGATGGGCGCTGTCCTCCTACTTCATCGTGGGCACAGTAATGACGGTCATCATCGGCCGCTGGTCGGACAAGGGAAGCAAAACCATGTACATCACCGTCATGACTTTTCTCTGCGGCCTGGCACTGGCCTCCATCTCGGCGGCGACGACAACCGCAGGAGTGTTGGCCGCCATTCTCGCCGTCGGGGTCCTCCTCACGCCGGTGCCCAGCCTAGTCCTAGCGGTAGGGACTGAACTCGTAGAAGAGAGGCAGCGTGCGAGCGCCATCGGTCTCGTCTATGCCGTCAACGAGGGAGCGAGCACCATTTCGCCGCTTATCGGGGGATTAGTGGCCGAGGCCGTCAGCCTCCAGTTCTCTTTTCTTTTCTATGCTTTCCTTTTCGGAGCATCGACTTTAATCGCCATTGTTCTTCACCGGGTGGCCAAGAGCCACACCCCGCCCGCCGCGGAGGGCTCCACATGAGCGGGGCGATGGCCGGCGCCGCCCGGCACGCACCCTGGGGCTCCATCGGACTTTTGTTCCTTGCCCACTTCGTCGTGGACAGCCAGGTAAGCTTTCTCGCTCCCCTGCTTCCCCTTTTGAGCCAGAAATTCAGCCTCTCCCTCGGGACGGCGGGAGTCTTGGTCAGCCTCCTCTCCTTCTTCGTCGCGGGAAGCCAGCCGCTGACAGCCATCGTGACCGACCGGTGGCCCCAGCTTCCCTGGCTCGCCATCGGCCTCATCGGCAGTTCGCTCTTTCTGACGGCCGTGGGATGGCTCCCCACCTATGCCGCTGTGGCGACCGCGATCCCCATCGGAGGGGTTCTCGCAGGGCTCGCTCATCCCGACATGGCATCGCGGGCGGGCGCCCTTAGCAACCAGCACCGCAGTCTCTCCGTCAGCTTTTTCGTTGCGGGGGGAAGACTCGGCTTCGCATTTGGCCCCCTCATCGCACTCTTTATCGTGAAATGGTGGGGCATGGAGTGGCTCTGGATATACATCCTGGTCAACGTGGTCGCCGTTACGGGAATTCTCCGAGGTCTCCCGAAACCCAAGGCGGCCAGCGGCGAAAGCAAATCCATTTTCCGCGGAATCGGCGCGGCGCTCATGGCGGCCCGGTATCCCTTGTCGATTCTCTTGGGCGTCACGGTGTCGCGGGCGATTGTGACCCTCAATATGCAGGGCCTCTTGCCCACGCTTTACGTCGAAAGGGGCCTGGGCCTCTGGCAGGGTGGAATCGCGAATTCAGTTTTGCTGGTTTTCGGGATGGCGGGGGTGATGGCCGGTGGAGCGCTCGCCGACAGGTTCGGCAAAAAGAGGCTGATTGCGTGGGGAGTTGTCATTAGCTTCATTAGCCTAATCGGTTTTCTCTGGTCAATATCCGCCCTGGCCATAGTTTTCATCGCCCTTCTAGGCTTCGGCCTATACCTGCCCATGGGGGTCGGTATGGCTCTTGCCCAGGAGTTCTTGCCCGATCATCGTGGTTTCGCCAGCTCTCTCACCTTGGGCGTTTCGTGGGGGCTGGCGAGTTTTTCCGTCATTCCTATCTCATGGATGGCCGAGAAAATTAGCCTCCTGCAGACTTTCAAGGTGCTACCGGTCGCCTTGATCGCCGGTCTGGTGTTCGCCTATTTCCTTCCGGAGGAGGAGAAAAAATAAGTGCGGGCCTCCCATGGGGCTTTAGGGACCGCCTCCGAGCAAAAAAAACCGCGGCCCACCGAAAGGGGACCGCGATTTTTAACATTTAGAATCTAGGCGCCCACACCCGCCTCCTGCTCGGCGAGCAACTCGTCGAGCAATAAATCGATCCGAGGCTTCTCGGTCCAATCCGCCTTATAAGCGATCTTTCCCTCTTTATCGATGATGAACACCATGTTCGGCATCCGGCCATAGGCCTCTACCGTCGTCTCCTCCAAATCATCCACCAGAACGGGAACCTTCATCCCGAACGATTCGACGAGCTCCGTCGCATAGCCGAGCTTGTGTTCGTAGGAGGTGTGCTGCATGTACTTCTTGAAATACCTCCGCTCGCCCGCATGAGGCTCCTTCGAGTAGATGACGAAAAACTCAACATCCTTGTCCTTGTATTTCTTGTGGAGCTCTTCCATGCCCGGCACCTGCCGGCGGAAGGGAGGTCACGTGATGGCGCCGAATTCGATGACGACGTTCTTCTTTCCGACAAAATCGGCGGAATTCACCTCGGACCCTTCGGTGGACTTGAGGACGAACGAGGGAGCGTCGTCGCCGGGCTGGAGCAGCTCCTGAAACGCCTTGTGGCGAACTTTCCTGAAACCGCCAAGTTCGCGTTTGATTACCCGGATGGGATCGAGGTACCAGATACTCCACAGCCCTCCAAGAGGGCCGGGCGGCCTGCCGAAATGTTCCTTTTTCTGCATGAAGTGTCTCCTTCCGCACTTTCGAGAAAAGCCCTTTGAATTCAAACCAAAGGCCGTTTGGGTAGGCGAAAGACTATTCATTTCGGCAAAATTTGTCGAGAAGGAGGCGAAAATATCGATCTCGCCGGCTCCCCTCCCTTCCCGCCGGTTGAGCCCTCCCCTCTAAACGCATATGATACAAGGTGTTGACCACTGTCGGCTATTTGGAGGATTTCTCATGCACCCGCTTAAGATAGCTCTAATCGGTATCGTCGTTGCCGCCTCGCAACTTTCGCCGAACGATTTTCCCGGAACCGTTTACTCCCAGGACAAGGGCAGCGGCGAGCAAAGCGGAGAAGGGACAACGAAAAAAATCGACCCGAAAGTCGCCGAGAAACTTCGCCAGGCGCGGATTAAGGAAACCCGAAAGAAAATATCCAACATCGGCACCCTCATCGAGAGCATCAACGAAAAGCTCGATCTCAGAACATCGCAACAGGGGGATTTCGATCAAAAGCGATCCCTCGAAAACCAACTTCGAGACCTGACCACTCTTTTCGCGCTGACCAATCAGGCGCTCACCGAGGCCGAACGCCTCTCCCGCGAGGTCGGCGTTATCAAGCGAAACTCCCGGAAGGGCCTGCGCGACTCCCGCCGTCTCCAGCTCGCCAACTTCCTCGAGGCCCGGCGGCAGGAGTACATCGTCTTCGCCACCAGATAGTGGAGACCGGAGGCGTTCCTTAGTCCGCCCTCCGTTCGTATACGACCCACGACACATCCGCCGCGCGCCGGAAACCAAGGCTGGTGAAAACGCGCGCCGAGGGCGCGTTTCCATCCACGATGTAGCAGTATACCGGCCGGCCTCGTTCTAACTGAATCCGCGCCAGCGCCGACGCCACCCGGCGGCCCAGCTTTCGGTTCCGAAATTTTTCAAGGGTATGAAGCATCCCGATCGATCCGTTGTCGTGAACAATCATGTAGGCAGCGAGCTCGCCCCCGACGCGAACGGCGGCGTGAGGCGCCCGGGCAATGCGTTCCGACACATAACTCTCGATTTCACCGTAATCGGCAAACTTCGAAACAATGGGGATTTCATCCTCCCGGATACGACCGACAGGGGGGCCCTCCTCGAAAGGAGTAAATTCCTCCTCGGACAGCGTGAAGAGTCCGCAACCGTTCTCCCGGACCAGGGATCGCTCGCGGGCGAGAGTGTCGCGCATTTCCGGAGGAGCGGCGTTCAGTCTCGGAACGCAATTCTCCCCCTCCGGAGGCAGGTGCCTCGGCTTCTCTCCCGCCGCATCCATTTCAGCAGCCATTTTTTCAAGATTGCCCAGGTGCTCGACAGCCGCTTCGGGGGACCCGAGAAGACCGAGCCGGCCCATGGTTCGGTGGACGAGGAGCGAGGGGCTCTCCTCATCATCCACCCACAGCCGCTCCACTCCCCCGGATTCCGCTAAGGTGCCCTCGATCCGGAGACTGAAAGGGCGGTTCTCTTCAAGAAACCGCCCAAATGCCGGCGCATCGAATCTTTCAAGCTTCCGAAGAGTCACATACATCTCCCCAAGGGTCGGTGTAGCCGGGATTCTATACAAATTCGAGGACCAATGGTGTATGAATTGTGTTCAATCTTTTCAATCACCGCGAGGAGCGTTCATGAAAAACTACCGCATCGCCGTCATTCCGGGGGACAATATCGGCCCCGAACTCATGAAAGCGGCCCTCGCCGTCCTAGAGGCCACGCAAAAGGTGGACGGGGGCTTCACACTCGAATTCGAGACCTGCCTCGCGGGAGCGGCCCACTACACTGAACACGGAACCGCCATGAGCGATGAGGCCATAGCGGCCTGCCGCGCGGCCGCCAGTGTTTTCAAGGCCCCGGTGGGCGACCCCGCCGTCCGGACACCGGAGGGGATCGAGGCCGGCCTTCTCGGCGGGGTGCTCAGGACCGGCCTTGACCTTTACGCCAACGTGCGGCCCGTCAAGCTTTATCCGGGCACTCCCACCCCGCTGCACGGATATCAACCGGGCGGTATCGACTATGTGATCATCCGGGAAAACACCGAGGGTCTTTATGCCTCGCGCGGCAAGGGAGTCGGCGGTCCTAACGCTATGGCCGATACGATGATCGTCACCCGGGCGGGCACCGAACGCGTTGTCCGCTTCGCATTCGAGGCGGCGAAAAAACGCAACGGCGCACCGGCGGACGGCGTTCGCCGGGTGACCTGCGTCGAGAAAAGCAATGTACTTCGCTCTTTCGCCCTCTTCCGCGAGATTTTCCTCGAGATCGCCGGGGAATACCCCGGGGTCGAGGCCGAGACCATTTACCCGGACGCCGCCGCCCAAGCCCTTGTCATGAATCCCGCCCACTACGACGTTCTCGTGATGGAAAATCTTCTCGGAGATATTCTGAGTGATTTGGGCGGCGGAACCATCGGCGGCCTCGGAATGTGCCCCGGGGGAAATATCGGGGACCAATACGCCTACTTCGAACCCGTGCACGGCTCGGCCCCCGATATCGCGGGCCTAGATATCGCCAACCCGGCAAGCCAAATTCTCGCGGGAGCGATGATGCTCGATCACATCGGCGAGGAAAGCGCCGCCCGGCGAATCGAGAGCGCCCTGTGGCTGGCTCTCGAGGAGGGGGAACTCTCCATCGACGAGCGCGGGCGCGCCAACCGGGGCACCATGTCCGCGGCCGAGGCGGTCATCGCCCGGATCTGAGGATTGAGACTTTCAGACGGGAAGACACCAAATCTTACGGCCCATACGGGCACGGAGGCGGATAGGCTTTTCGATCAGTCCCAGAAACGGTAGCGGATGAGCGTCCAGATAGCGGCGGCGCCGTCGCGCCAGGTGATTTTTTTCCCTTCCTCGTAGGAGCGGCCGTAGTAGGAAATCGGCATCTCATAGACACGCCACTTCTTGGCCCTGAGAATTTTGGCGGTGAGTTCGGGCTCGATGTCGAAGCGCCGGGATCGAATCTCCAGCCCCTCGATCACCTCCCTTCGGAACATTTTGTAGCAGGTTTCCATATCTGTCAGGGTGCAGTTGAACAAAACATTGGTGATGAGCGTCAAAAGGTGGTTCCCCATCTTGTGCCAGAACATGTGCACGCGCTGGGGCTTTCCTCCGAACCGTGAGCCGTAGACAACATCCGCCATACCCCGTTCGATGGGTGCGATGAGTTCGGGAAACTCGGCCGGGTCGTATTCGAGATCGGCATCCTGAACAACGATGACGTCCCCCGCCGCCGAAGCGAAGCCGGTCGTCAGAGCGGCCCCCTTCCCACGGTTTTCGGGATGCCGAAACACCCGCACTCCTTCGCCCTCGATGCCGGCGAGGATCTCCCTCGACCCGTCCGTGCTCCCGTCGTCCACGATGATGATCTCGATATTCATCGGAACCGCAAGCACCCGCGTCACAATCTCGGCGATGGTGTCCCGCTCGTTGTAGCAAGGGACGACGACGCTCAGAAAAAGGCCCTCATGGCCGGATTCGCTCATTCGATCTCCGTGTTTATCTCATCGAGGGCATCCAGGATCATTTCGGCGCCGGCGTGGCCCGAAGCGTCACGCCCCCGCCACGCCCAGAGCAACATAACGTCCGGGCCGATGATGAACGCCCCCGGCAAACGAAAGCGATCGCCGACGGGAAGCCCCTGGCGGTGCCCCCTGAAGAAAGCAAGGGCCCCCCTCCAGACGGAGCGGAAACTGGGCATCCTACCGATATTTCCCCGCTCGAGGCCATAGGCCTCATACGCTTCGCCCGAAGGGTCGCCCAGACAGGCGAACGGAAAATTGAACATTTCGCATACCGGCGCCGCCGACACGCCTTCAGCGGGGTTGACCGCCACGACCCCCGCGCCGCGCTCTTAGAACTCCGCCTTGTGCCGGCGCAACTGCGCCATCTGCTCGCGGCAGAAGATTCACCCCAGATGACGCATGAAAACGAGAACTATAGGACCCTCTTTCCACAAGTCCCGGAGGCGGATCGGCCGGCCTTCGGCGTCCTCAACCGTGGCTTCCGGCGCCGGAAGACCGGCCAGGAATTCTCCCGGCACGGCCGCTTTATTATTCACGTTCATTTTCGCCCCCGAGCCCTCGTGTTTATCAGCGAGGGCATCATACGGCAAGAAACAGGAGACCGCTAAAAGCGGAGCCTCAAAAGCAAGCCTTCAAAGGAAAACCGGGGGGAGCGGGCGCGGTTGGCAACAGGCGGCGGCGCATGCCAATATCGATCCGGCTGATATCGGCCCACTCGGGACGCCTTCCAAATCTCAAGGAGGAATTCGCCATGCCTCGGTATATCGACATCAGTTGCGAGATCAGGAGCGAGGTGCCCATCCCTCCGGGAGTTCCGCAAAAAGTGAAGCACACCACCGGTTTCCGCGGTCCCGACAAGCATCACTGGCAGGCCACCTGGCTCGAGATGAGCGCCCATACGGGGTCGCACGTGGACAGCACGCTTCACGTAAAAAAGAATGGCCCCGCCATCGGCGAGGCGGATTTTCACAGCTACATGGGCGAAGCGGTCATGCTCGACCTCACCGAGATGGGCGAGCCCAACGCCAGGATGACACGGTCCCATTTCGAGGGGATGGAGGAGAAGTGCCGGCCCGGTGATATCATCGTCGTCCGGACCGACTGGGGCCATAAGATGTTCGGGACGCTTGAATATTATACCGAATCGCCCTATATCGACGTCTCGGCGGCCGAGTGGCTTGTCGAACAACA
>NYYB01000127.1 GCA_002685755.1 Nitrospinota bacterium | reverse complement strand
CGATAGGGTTCGAAAGACCTCCTCTAGCGAGGGGCCCCAGTTCTTGTAGCGCCAGCCCGCCGCCAGGTTCGCCGGCATGATGGGAGCGTCCCAGTCGTCCTTCTGGGTGCCCGCCTCCTCGCCGTCCCCCCTACCCTCGGGGCCATGACACTTGACGCAGGCCCCCCGCGCCTCATCGATGTAGATCTTCCGCCCGAGCTGGATCAGCTCGGAGCTCTCGGCCGGGGGGGGGCCTTGTTTGATGAGCTCCTCGTAGGGGTTGAACTCGGGGTCGGCGAAGTCCTCGAAGAAGCTCTTGATGTAGAAGACCACCTGCCAAAGCTCGTCCTCGGGCAGGCGGAATGTCCCCTCCCCCCAGGCCGGCATGCCGGTGCCGGGTGCGCCAAGCGAGACGGTGCGGAAAATATCCTCGTCCGTAGGGCTCTCGCCCGTCTTTGTCGTGCGAAATTTATAGAGGCCCTTCGTGAAGTCCCGGGGCCGGGGGTGGAGGTAGTCGGCGACGGGGCCGTTTCCGTCCCCCTTCTCCCCGTGGCAGAAACCGCAACGCTTCTCGTAGACCACTTTCCCCTTGGCCACAAGCTCGGGAGTGGCCTTTGGCTTGCGCTCCCTCAGCTCGGAGTTCCCGTAGCCGGCCGGGACGGCCAGCGCCGGTACAGACCCGAGGGCGAGAATCGCGCCGAGGAGGAGCGCAAGGGCGCCCGCCATCCGCCTGCGTCCGCTCTCGCTAGTCATGGAACTTCTCCGGCTTCCGGGGCTCCACGCCCGCCGTGGCGTACTCGGCGAGGATGATCTTCCATATCTCCTCATCCGTGAGGTCTTCCTTCCAGGGCGGCATGGCGCTGTCCCAGGGGCTCGCCGTCACGGGGAGACCGATCCCGCCCTCCTTGATGCGCCAGAAGAGATAGCCCTCCACCAGGGTGGCGATGGTGCCCAGGTCGGTGAAGTTGGCCGGCTTGAGGCGGAATCCCGCCGCGTGGGGGCCCTCGCCGTCGGCCTTGGTGCCGTGGCAGGGCCGGCAGTTCTTCTGGTAGAGAACGCGCCCCTCCCGGGTGTGGCGCGCCAGGAGGCGGCGCCTCCCTTGCTGAAGGCTGAGCCCCGTGAGCTTTTCCTCTTGCATGAACTTTTGCACCAGGGCGCCGGAGGGTTTGCGGAAGGGGTTTTGGAATTTTTCGAACTTTTTGGGAATGGTAGGGTGCTGAATCCGGCTCTCAACCGGTGCCTCACTCGCCGGGGCGAGGCCGCGGTAGACGAAAAAAGCGGTGAAGAGGGGAATAGCGGTGAACACGGCCAATCGTGTTGCCCGAAGGACCCTACCCCCTTCCGCCGCCCCGAGGAGCACCAGGATGGGCTCCATGAACTCGCTCTTGAGCTCCTCACTCGAGAAGGCGTAGACGAGAATGCCCGAGAGAACGAGCAACATGTACATAAAGATCGCGCTAGCCGGCATTGGGAGGGGGGTCTTGGCATCCACCACCCACTGCGCAAAGTGAGGGAAGAGGAATCGCAGGGCCAGATAGCTCCCCACGAATACGGCCGCCGACCACCAGAATACCCCCGCTCGCCTGCCGCTCCAGCTCATTGACCCATCCCTCCAACAGGTTCCGCTCCACGACCCTGGGCAGCGGCGTGAGAGCTTTCTTCACCCAGGGTGCCCAGCCAAAAAACAAAGGTCATGAGCACCAGGTAGAGGACGGTGATACCGCCCACCACCCAAGCCATATGCGCCATCGTCGGCGTGAAGGCCCCCGCGGAGGTGTCCCGCAGGACGCCGAAAATATGCCAGTCCTCCCGCAACCCCGAGCGGATGAATCCCATCAATCCCATGAGAAGCACGACGCTCACACAAAGGAGGATCAGCGCGTATTGCGCCCGCACCGGGCCCCTCCCCCACCGAATCCCGCCGACCTCCTCCGCCCCCCGAAAGAGGTAGATGTCCACGGTCGTCACGAAGATGAGCGCGGTCAGTACGATGAGCACCTGGACCACCGCGATCTCGCGGAGGAACGGGTTGGCCTTCTCGAGCACAACGAAGCCGTATGGCCCCAGAAAAAAGGCGGCGGAAAAGACCGCGCTCCCGAGGTAGAGAAACTGGGCCGCCACGCCGCGGTCGCGGTAGGTCATGAGCGCGCAGACCGCCAGCAAGATGACGTGACCAATCATGAGATAGGCGGGGATGAGAAAGTACACGCGGCGGTCAGGCGAAAGCTCCATGTCGCGCGGATCGAGCGTGAAGAGCACGGCGGTGAACCAGACCAATAGCAGGGCCGATACCGCCGCCGCCGCCCCCACCACCACCTTGCCCCGAAGGCCGTGTTCGGCGAAGGGGAGACGCTCGCCCTTGTTCCCCCGGCGGTAGAGAAGGAAACTCAAATAGGTGGATAGAATGATAAAATTCACCGCCGCGTTCTTCGCGGGCATGAGACCCAAATACTTCAGGACCGGATGATATTGGCCCCCCATGAGGACTTGCTCGGTCGAGCTCAGCGGGAGGTTGTGGGGCGTGAGCCAGACGGCGAAACAGAGGATAAGGACGAGGTTGAGCCACTTGATGAAACCCTGGTAGCGCTCGGCCCCCGGGATGCGCTCCATCCCGTTCCAGAGGTAAAAATTGGCCCCGATGAAGAGCATCCCAATCAGTATGGCCTGGATGATGAAGGTCCAGCTGAAGGCGCCGCCCATCATGTTATTGCCCATGACGGGACTGAAGCTGTACATCTCCCGCCCCAGCCAGTAGCCCGCAAAAGGCAGCGGGATCAGGGCGCTCATCCCCACGAAGTTGCCCACATAGCCCATCCAGTCGTAATGGGCCCGCTCCTCCTGGCGCTCCGAACCCAGGAACTTAATCGCGGCGTAGGCCCCCACGATGAAGCCCCCGAAGGCGACGTTGGCGATGAGGCGGTGCACGTTCAGAGGCATCCAGAGCGGGTTCGCGATCGCCGCCCAGGCGGTGCCGACAAACCGGCTCGTCTCGGGGTCGATCCCCGTGGGAGTCATCATGTAGGTCACCCACGCGTTGGAGATGGCCATGATCAAGATGCCCGTCAGGTTCAGCACGAGCCCGAAGCTCATGTGGAGCCGCTTCTTCGGCCCCCCCTGCAGCCGATCCCAAGAGTAGTAATAAAGGTAAAGCGAGAAGGCCTCGGCGAAGAAGAGAAGGGAGTAGATGTACATCGAGCCGTGGAAGACGCCGCCCATGAAGTTCATAAAGCGCGGATAGAGGCCGAAAAGCAGAAAGACAAAGAGCCCCCCGAGAGAGGCCGTGGTGGCGAAGGCGGCCGAGAGGAGCCTGGTGAATTCATGTGCAAGGCGATCATACCGCTGGTCGCCGGTCCGGTGCCCGATGTACTCGGTGATGAGGGCGAAGAGGGGGACCCCGAGCACGAAGGCCCCGAACATCAGGTGAAGCTGTGCCACCACCCAGACGGTGGTGCGGGAATCGAAACCGAAGAAACTCCGGTATTCCGCGGCGGCCCCCGCCTGAGCCAGCGCGGGAATCGGCAGGAGAGCCAGGAGGACCAGCGAAGCCGCCAGGAACCAGCGCCCAGCAACCCATCGCTCGGTCCCAAGGCCCGGGAGATGCGAGCTCATTGTCCCCCCCCGAGGCGATCCCGGACGAAGCCGGGCATGAGGCTCCGCGGGAGAAGCGCCTCGCGGGCCTCCTTCATCAGATCGGCCGTGACGGAGGAAACGCCCCGCTCCCGCGCATAATCCTCCACGCTTTTCGCCACCATCCCCCGTGCGAAGGAAGGGATGCGCGAGAGGCGCTCCCGGGCCTCTGCCGTCCAGGGGAAACCCCTCTCGACCTCGAGCCCGAACCGCCCTTCCTCGGAAAAGCGCACCAAAGGCACATCGCCCGGGGGCTCATAGGCGCAAGCGGGGTCCTCCGCCATCACGTCTCCCTTCGCCGCGTAGGCCCGGCACCGGCACCCACCGCACACCTCGCGGAACTCGCACCGTCCGCACCTTCCCTTGAGTTCGCCTGAGCGATAATGGCTGAGGAGTGAAGAGGAGCGCCAAATCTCCCCAAAAGGCTTATCGCGTAAATTTCCTGCCGAAAGCGAAACGTAGGGGCAGGGCGTCACCTCGCCCGAAGGACCGATCCGGCAATACTCCCGTCCCGCGGGGCAACCGCCGTTGGCGTAATCAGATAGAAGAGGCGAAGCAGGATCGGCCTCGTAGACAACCCGGCGGAAATGCGGGGCGCATTTCGCCCGGATGAGGAGATCATCTCCCTCGCGGGTCCTTTCGCCGGGACCTTCACCGTTGCCATTCACCCCCTGGACCCGCGCCAGGAAGCGCAACGCATCCTCGCAACGGGGAGCGGGCAATTCGCCAAAACCCTCGCCCCGGCCCGTTCGAACGAGAAAGAAGACATTCAAAACCTGGGCGCCCCGTTCCCGGGCAAAATCCACCATGGCGGGCAACTCCTCCGCGTTCCATTCCATGGCCGAGAAATGGAGGGAAAAGGGAAGGCCCGCCTCCTCCAGCAGGCGCATGGCCCGCACCGCCTTCTCCCAACCGCCGGGGAGACCGCGGAATTGGTCGTGCCGCTCTGGATCGACCGAGTCCAGGCTCACGCTCGCCCCCTGAATACCCGAAGCCTTCATTCGCTCAGCCACTCGCCCGTCGAGCAGGACACCGTTGGTCCCAAGGACCACTGTGAACCCTCGTTTCGACGCATTTTCAGCGATGTCGAAAAGGTCATGCCGCACAAGGGGCTCCCCTCCCGTCAGGATGAGAAACGCGTTGGGGTTCACCTCGGCCATCTGGTCCACCACCCCGAGACACTCATCCCGGCTGAACTCCGCCGAGCGGTCCGCCCCGGGGAAGGCGCTCATGTAGCAGTGGGCGCAACGCTGGTTGCAGCGCTTGGTCAGGTTCCAGCTGATTGCCTGGACACGCCTCTCGGCGGTTTCTGCCATCCTTTCCTCTCCCGGAAGGAACACCTCCATCCCGGACCATCCCCTCAACGAGCTTCGCCCTCCCCCGCTAATCCGGAGGCTGGGACGAAACCTCCAAGGCCGCGGCGAAAACCGAAGAAGTGACACAACCGAGCCCTTGCTCTTGCGCAAAGGCGGCGACTTTCTCAAGGGTGCTCCGGCGCTTCTCGACATCCTCGATTCCGCGCCACTCCTCGACCGCCTCCCGCGACCAGTCGACTGTCGCATCCGCCTCCGCCCGCCCCGCTTCCCCGCGAGGAACCGCGGTTGGGGGCCTCACCTGCCGGGAGCGCATCATTTTCCGGGCCGGGGCGGGAATCATCGTTTCGAACAAAGCCTCGAGCAGAGCGGGTGTCACGACGGTCTGCTTGCGATTGTGGGCCTCTGCTTCAACCTTTTGTCTGACCATGGGCCGGACAAAAGAAGGCACCTTCTCGATTCGGGCCTCGGCCTCCGGGGTCCAGAGGATGCCCCGCTCCGGCGCGCCCTCGAAGTAATCGCGGAACTTCGCCATGATCTCCTCGCTCCGCTCCGATCGCTGGGCCAGGAAGGCCTGAATGTCCTCGATAACCTCGAGCTTGCGCGCGTTGCGCCTCAGCTTCTGCTTGGCCACCTCGAACGCCCCCGGATGAAGCTCCTCGAATCCCATCCGCTTCATGCTCCGCGTCACCCTCAGCATCGACTCATCCCGAATCTGGGTGAGGAAATCCGAGGTGATGAGGGGTTGCTCCAGCTCGGAGGCGCGCTTGGCCATCAATTTGTAGATGCCCGGCCGAACGAAATCGGGAGCGTCCTCGATACGCCGGAGCGCCGTCGTGCTCCAGAGGGTTTCATCCCGTTCCGGCGGCGGCGAAAGAGATCCCATCTCGATCAACCCATCTAAAGAGAAGCAAAGGAACCCACTTTCATCCGCCGGCCTCACTCTCGGTGAGGCTTCCTCGCATAAGTGCGCAGGCCATATCGGAGGCCTCGAAGGGAATGGAGCCCCCACCAGCCATAGGGTCGGCGAAGGCAATCTCCCTCTTTTTCCAATGACACGCCTTTTACCTCTACCACCTGTACCGGGCGTGAACCGGACTCATCAAGAAGAGCAAGACGGTTGAGAAAGCCGGTGCAGTCTCGATTCTTGTCCACCCTTTCATGACTGTCCTTCCTTCTTACTTGTACTCATACGATACCGTTGGGTTTTCCGAGATCGCAACCGTGTAGATGATGTAGGAAGATGAGGGGCCTATTCTAGATTCAGTAGGTTCCACCCCGTCACTCCCTTTTGGCCATCGCGGTCCCCTTTGGAGCCATCCCAGACAGCGAAGGTGATGGGGAACTGCCCCCCGCTTTTAAGCTGCACATCGAACAACCCTTTTGAGCGAAGCTCTCTAACGAAGACAACCTTCCACCTCCCTGCCACGTAGAGACCCCGGCCCTTCACGTCTTGATCTCCCTGCGGCTGAGCGGTGAGAGTTCCAAACCCCACCGCGTTGAGATCCTCTACGGCCGAAGGCCTCATGGGGATAGAGAGGGGGTTGCCCGCACCCCAGCCGGTAATGAAGACCGGGTCATGTGCGGCGGCCGATGTGATGGGGAGGTGACTCGGATTCTCGACGTCCTTCGGATACCTAACCGCCTCCAGCAGATAATCGTCGGAGACCATGTTTGGATAGGCGGTTTCGATATCCTGGAATCCGGCGAGATCCATTTGTCTGTCGAGCCGCCAGTACCAGATGTTGACGGGCCTGCCTTTCTCCCCCATGGCAAAAAGAGGCTGCTCGGAAATGGGCAGATCCGTGGAGAGTGAGAACATGATGGCTGCTGAATCGGTGAAGTCCTTGTGGCGGAGAAACTTCGAGTTGACCTCCCAATCCTCCCACTCGAGCAAAAAGGCGATCTTCCTTCCATCGTGTAGGGCCCTTACTGAAATCGCATCAGCCGCCTCCCGCCTTTGCCAGAGATGCATAAAGGGGATCGTCGTCTCGGGTACCCTACGCCACAAGGGGTCCAAAGCATCCCTTGGAACGGCGCCTGAGACCCTCTTCGCCACAACTGTCCCGGTCGTCGGCTGCACAGCCACCTTTGGGCCTGCCAGCGACTTGACGTAATGAACCAAGGCCCAGCGCTCGGCTTCTTTCAGCAGATCTTCGTAGGTGGGCATGGGGGTTCCGTCCATCCCGGTGGTAAGTCGGAGGTAGACATCGGAAGGCTTACCGCCCCCTTTGTAGATGCCACGGGTAAAGTCGTTAGGCAGAATAGGGAAGCCCCAATCATCGAACAGTTGTTTCGCCGAAGGGCCATCCCCCCTTCCCTCAAAACCGTGGCACTCCCAACACTTCATCTTTTTGTAAAGCTCTTTACCCTTTACCAAAGTCTGAGAGGTTGTTGGAGGCTCTGGCGGTACCTGGATGACCCTTTCCAGATCTTCTTCCTCAATTTCTGCAAGCTTCTTGATAAAGGCCACAAGCCCCCACCGCTCCCCCTCGGACAGGTAGGAGAAATTGGGCATGGCGGAACCTGGTATCCCATTATTGATTGTTCGGAAGATATCCTGGTCGGTTGGAGGAGAACCACCCGGGGTGGAGCGGATTTTAAAGAGCCCCTTTGTGAAGTTTCGAGGCTTTGGGAAGAGGAAATCGGCAGCTCGGCCATCTCCCCTTCCTTTCGCTCCATGACAGACAGCACACTGCTTATCGTATAGGGCCTCTCCCTGCTTCAGAAGCTCAGGCGTCAACTTGGGGGGGGCAGCACCCTGAGCCGAGGCCCCGACGAAGAGCGAACACAAGACGAACGCTATTCCGCCACAGATTCTTCCCATGACAATCCCTCCGTTGGCAAACAATAATCCTGGACTCCGCAGGAGAAGCAATTCTCTTCCGGCTCCAAGGGGGTTGGTGTCAAACTCTCTACTACCAATAGGGGCTTTACCCCGAACGCTTCGACCTCGAAAGCCAGAAACAACTCCGTCAGCAGGGCAAGCTTTTGGTAAAAACCACCTTTCTCCTCAAGACGCTTGGTGAAAAGCGGCACCCACGTGCACAGATGATCGTTCAAGAACTTCCTCTGGGCCTCCCGGCAAACCTCGTCTTTATCCTCCGAACCAGAGGTCAAAGCGTAAGCCTGCTTGAAAGCCAAGAACGCCATGAACTCCAGCTCGGTGGCGATGTGGTCGAGCCGCTCCTTAACCTGGTCCGAGATCTCCAGACCGAAAGCCCGATAAAAGCCGGCGATATCGCCTAAGTTCTGGGTCTGCTGAAAGACGTGGGCACCCCCGTACTGGGTCTCATAGGGCGGGCACTCCGTCGAGATCGTGTGGCCGAAGACCCTTACATATTCCTCTTCAAGAGCCACGGGGTCCATCAGACAGCCCCTTAGGGATTCGATGGCCTCCGTGAGGCCGTCGGAGTTTCCGAGGAGGGCTACGGCGTCCTTTACCCCCTCCCAGTTTAAGTCAGAGAAGACCTCTTCATCCGGGTATAAAAAAAGAGGCGAGAGGAAACTATAAACATAGCTCCTCACCAGTGCGCGATTGGAAGTCTCTTCCGGATCCATCGTCCTTCCCCCTAAATGGAGTTTTGGTGCTTCTCGGGCCTGACGTGTAGCGGCTCCTGGACGGAAAGACTTACAACTTCCTTGTCGTTCTTGTCGAAGCCGATGACCGTGTCGTTGTACATCTCCCACTTTTTCCCGTTGATGGTTTTCTCGAAGATCTTCGGCCCTTCCTTGATCTCATACCGAAAGATGATCTTCTGCTGAGCCCGGAAAAGCTGCAAAACGGCCAGAAGCTCCCTAGAGGGGGCCGCGTACCTTTCAATGGCCTCATCCACCCCGGGCCCGAACATTTGTCTTAAGTATGGGCGAGGCGCCCACCTCGGAGGGATGTAGTAGCCATTCGCCTCGGTCCCGAACTGTGGATACAAAGGGAGAGCTACTTTTTCCACCTTGACCATGAAATATAGTGGGTTATAGCGATCCTCCGCCCAGTCGCCAGTCTTTTCGTCGATCTTGGCCAAGCCCTGCATCCGAATCTTCCCCACGCACGCGCTCATACAACGAGTCTCGATGGGGGCCCCATCGGGGGTAATATGGGGGTCTTTGCCCTCGATCCTGGGATAGCAGGCGATGCATTTCTCAGTGACCCTTGTGGTCCCCCTGAACATCGGCTTCTTGTAAGGACAGGCCTCGACACATTTTCTATAGCCCCGGCAACGATTCTGGTCGATCAAAACGATCCCATCCTCCGGCCTTTTGTAAATGGCCTTTCTGGGACAAGCGGCGAGGCAGGCCGGGTAAGTGCAGTGATTGCAGATCCGTTGGAGATAGAAAAACCAGGTTTTATGCTCGGGCAGCTCCGCCGAATCGCCCCACTTGCCCACGGCTCCTTCGGGGCCTGCGGCCGTGTCTTCATAAATATTGGGGTAGCGCCACTCCTCGTCGGTAGGGATGTAGCCGATAGCTCGTTGATGCCCTTTAGGACCGTAGCGTTTGATGGCCGCCTCAAATATGGTGACCCCATCGAAGGCGCCGTAGGGGCGCTTGTTCCCATCCTTCTGTGCAGTATCCCAGACCTGTCCACCGGCGTTGGCCTCTTCCAAAAGTTTCAGTGTCTTCATATCCCAGGACTGGGGGTAGCCCCCATAGGGCTTGGTCTCGACGTTGTTCCACCACATGTACTCCTGGCCCTTGGAGAAGGTCCATGTGGACTTACAGGCCATGGTGCAGGTCTGGCATGCGATACAGCGGTTGGTGTTGAACACAAAGGCGAACTGACTCCTGGGATGGGCCTCCTCGTAGGGATAGGCCATCTTCCTTCCGAGCTGCCAATTGTAAACCTTATGCCAATTTGCCATCGCTCTTCGCCTCCTCAGAACTCGGTTTCTTAAACTCGTCTTGACCAAGCCAGCAGGATATGTCCTCGCCTTTGTAATATCCCCATCTCTGCCTCAGAGTTGCGATGAGGCGGTGGACATACATTTCACCCTTCTCTTGGTAGACCCTGTGGGTGGCCTGGTAAAAGGGATCTCGGAAGAGGCGAAGTAGACTTTCATCGTCCCAGCCGCCCCGGATGTACTCCTCCACCAAGCACTCCGCCATCTGCTCGAGATCCCCTCCAGGGAGCGGCACACCTACCAGCTCCATGGGGTCATTGGCGTCAAACTTTTTCTTAATCATCTTGCACCCTCATGTCTTTACTGATTTTCCCTGAAGGTACAGCTTCATGAAGTCGCTTTCATTGGCTGGGCTGGACCCCGTTCTGGCCGGCTTCCAAACGCCCTTTCCGCCCAAGCCACCGTGCTCAGCTTTGGCGATCCTGACCAGCGTCTCCTTGGGGACCGAGTTGATAGCGTGGTTATCCGACTCGAAGCCAAAAGTAAAAGCCATTTCCACCTTCTTCTTATGGAAGAGGGAATCGGTCTGGTGCATGGGCATGAGCCAGGAAATGGTGACACTCTGCTGAGAGCCGTAACGGAAGCTGGCCTGATAGCCCGTGGGGGAGAGAGCCCTGCCATCTGATCTCTCCTCATGCGCCTTGACCGACCGCTCTGTGGAGATGAAAGAGGCGTGCTTCATCATCGTGAAGTGGTAAGGAAAGGAGGGATTGTATTTGACCCGGAGCATCAGACGGGAGACCTTGTAGTAGAAATCACTAGGTTTGACGCCTATATAGGGGCGATTGGCCGGGTCGGCGTCTACATAGACGTAGTCCCCGTCGTTAATGCCCAGGTCCTTAGCGGCCTGGGGGTTCATGTTGATCTGCCAGTCATTCACGCCAGGTTGCCTTTTATCCATGCGGTAGGGGTCCCCGAAATTCTGGCTCCAGATCCAGTTCCAGTCCGTAACAGCCCATTGGGAGTGGACAGTGTGGCGGCTCTTAGGAGTAGTGCATAAGAACCGGAAGCCCTTCTCCCACAATGGATTCATGGTTTCCTTCACCTTGGACCAGGGGAGTTTGTTGTTAGCCACATGCCTTGACTCCCAGTCTAATCCGTTCCCTCGCAGAAGCATCTCCGGGGTGAAGCCGAAGTTGTCGGGCCTGATGAAGGGGTTGGTGCTCACGATGACATTGGGCATATAGGGCGTAGCCTCCGGCGCCTCCCGGTGGACAACAAAATTCTCACCGTGCGCGATGGCCTCTGGAATATCGCAGTAGGCGTTGAGCCTCCCAGTGTCTGTGTAGAAGGGGATGTTCTCGTCGACCTGCTCCCAGAAGGGTATCCGAGGATAGGTCCTGAAGAGCATCAAACTGCTGCCAGGTTCTCCGTATTTTCCGGCCAGGATGTCGCTCACTTCATAGCCTCGGCCGGTGGTGCTCCCGCTCACCAAGCGGTGGATGTAGACCTCCGTCTTCTTCTCCAGGGCGAATTTCCAGTAGTCTTTGAAGCGTTTGTCGCCTGTCAACTCAGCCAGTTTCTCGGCGACGGTAGCCATGATCAGCGTATCATCACGGGTGTCGTACAGGGGCTTGATCCCTCCCTTCCATATCTGGAGAAAGGGGTTGGAGCAGGAGGAAGTAACCTCATGGGTCTCGAACTCCATCCAGGAGTTGGCGGGCAGGACCACGTCGGCATACTCGGCGCTCCCCGTCATCTCGATATCCTGGGTGACGATCATGTCAATCTTGGGGTTGGTATTCTTGATAAGGTGATAGGCCCACTTGGCGTTGTTGATAAGGTTCACATTGGTGAACCATACCGACTTGCTTGGTGTCGGCAAATGGGTCTTGCCGGTGAACAGCTTTCGGCCGTACTTGGGGGTACGGACGATCAGGGGCTTTTCTCCGTGTGCCCAGTAGCCTACCTCCTCCCCCCTAGCGTAGGACCTTACTGGGACCTCCTTCGCATCGGCGGCCGGGTCGAGGTTAGGGTTGAAGGGATCCTCCGCGACCCACCCTTTGAAGCCAGGTCCGCTCCACTCGGAGGCCTGGAAATTGGCTGCCTTGTAATTACCGGCCCACGTGTGGGAACCGGAGCCGGGCACGCCGATGCTCCCAACCAGCATCAGGGGTAGGTAGGTAGCGCGGTTGTGGAGGGTAGCGTGGAAGTAGTGGTTGATTCCCTCCCCGTAGTGGACGGCGATGGGGTAGGCTTCGCGGGGCTTCCCCAGAAAGTCGGGGTCCCAGAATCTCCTGCCGAAATCCGCGGCCAGCTGCTTCAGAAGCTTCTTGGGGGCGCTGGTGATCTCGGAAACGGTCTCCAGGCCGTAGTCCCGCAGGTGGACTTTGTACATCTCCCAGAGGGTAAACACCTCCACCTGAGAGCCGTCCACCAGTTTCACATTGCCCTTCCACCCCAACTCGGGATCGATCCCTTTGGCCGTGAGTTGCTCTCCCACAGCATCCCGCGTGACGGCTTTAACGGAACCCGTCTTCTTGTCAAAAACCACGAAATCCCCCAGACGCCTGTACTGGTCCTCCTTCAGCCCCTGGATAGCAAAAGAGGGCCCGTCCTTGGAGAGGCCGGGCTTATAGTCGGGGAAGACCTCGTGGGCCCCAAGCCTCTTCAAAGTGTCGGCGCGAACGAGGATGGGGAAGTCGGTAAACTTCTTGACGAAGTCGTAGTCAACCCAGCCTTTGTCCATCAGAGTTTTCGTTACGTATAAGAATATGGAGGTGTCTGAAAGACCGGGGCGGACTGGGATAAAGTAGTCTGCCTTGGTGGCCGGCGGGTTATACTCGGGCGCGATGACCGCGATGCGCCCACCTCGTTCCATCATCTCAACGAAAAAGTGGGACTCCGGCATCTTGTTCTCGATCATGTTTTTGCCAACGTGGACGGTAAACTTGGTATTTCGGTAGTCGTTGAGGTCTATGTCGGAGGTCTGGAGACCGTGGACGAAGGGGTGTCCCGGGGCCTGGTCGCCATGCCAGGTGTAGTTGGACCATTTTCGACCGCCCAGCGCCTTTTCTGGGCCCACGCCGCGCACATGGTCGTCGACAAGAGCCATCATATTCGAGAAGCGGTAAAGCCCGTACTTGCCGATGACGCCCAGAAGTCCCATCCCACCGCGGAACTTCATCGTCCTGGTTCCCGCTCCCCCCCAGTATTCCAGCATCTCGGGGGGATACCCGTCCGCCTGAAGACGACGCTTGCCCTTTTCCCCGCTATAAGTTTTTGCGACGCTGATTAAGCCATTGCTCAGGTAGGTACTGACCTCATCCCAGGAGGCGCGTACAAACTCGTCTGTCCCCCGGCTGGTGAACTTGTATTTCGTCCGAAGCTCAGGATTATCGCTTAAGGAAGGAAAACCATCATCGGCCCACCTTTTCCAGCCCTTGCGGATCATGGGGTACTTCAGTCGGTAAGAGCCATAGACTCTTCTGTGAAAGGTATAACCCTTCAGGCACATCCTGGGGTTCCAATGGTGGGAGGCGTGGTTGCCATAGATGTCCTTGATCCTATGATTGTCGTAGTTCTGCTCGAGGCGCATCACCACGCCGTTTCTCACGAAGGCCCGCACCCGGCAGGCGTGGGTGTCATTTGGGGAGCAGACGTAAGTAAAGGTCCCATCGGACCGATACTGATCATGATAGATCTCCTCCCAATTCCTAACGGGATAGGTTTCCAACGGATTTGCGACCTCGACGGCAGGCCTGAGCGTCCGAAAGGCAAAGGCATTCTCAGCAAAGACCAGCCCAGTTCCTGCTGCCGCAATCCCTAAAAATTTCCTCCTCGTCAGATCCACGTCTCATCCCCTCCATTCCTTGGCCTGGCTTTCCGGTTTAGCGAATCTCCCTCTCCCTGGGTCCGCTCCGGGAATGTGGCCATAGCACACAAAAAGTACTTCCTCCTCTTGGCCAGGACCCTGCGACCTGGCCGCAAACGCGGTGAGGCGAACTCTCTTCAGGTCCTCCCGTCTATTCGATCCGCAGCTTGTACCAGGTGGTGACGGACTTCTGGCCGTCGCGGTCGTGGTGGCTGCCGTCCCAAACGGCGAAGGCGATCGGGTGGACCGTTCCGGGAAGGAGCTTGGCGTCGTTCTCCTCGGCGCTCCTGAGGGTGCGGGTGAAGACGACGCGCCAGCGGCCTTTCTCCCACCGGCCCGAGCCGACCACGTTTTGTCCCTCCGGCCCCTGCGGATCCAGGGTCCCGAAGCCGGCGGCGTTGATGTCCATTATCGCGCGGGCCCGGCCCGGCGTGGTGGTCGGGTTGCCGGCCGCCCAAGCCGCGATGAAGAGCCGCTTCGTCATCCGCGCGGAGGGGATCCTCTGATGTCCAATCTGCCTTTGCTGGTAGGCGACCCCCGTGAAGGGATAATCGTCCACCACCATGCCCGGATACTTCGCCTCGAGGCCGGCAGGCTTGCGTCCGAGTGTCGCGTTCCAGTACCAGATATTCACCAGGTTGTCGGGAGCACCCATGACGAAAAGGGGTGGATCCTTTTCGCGGATGGAAAACTGCACCGCAGCGGCGTCCACGAAAGACTCGCCGGTGAGGGTCTTCCTGTCGGGGGTGGCGTCGGCCCATTCGAGGCGGAAAGAGATCTCCCTCTCGCTGTGGATGGCCCGGACTTCCACCTCTAGGGACGGTCGCCCGTCGTTGAAGAGCTGCATCATCGGAATCACGGTAGGAACGACCCGGGTCCATCGGACGTCATTCGGTGACGTGGGAACATTTTGGATCCTCCGTGCCGGAATGACCCCCGTACCGGGCTGCCAAAAATCACGCCCTTTGGAGGACTGACGGACAAAATGGGCCAGCGCGATCAGATCGTTCGGCTCGACAGTATCCGAGTAGGAGGGCATGGGCGTCCCTTCCATCCCCGTCAGGATGCGCGTTGCGATGGAGCGAATATCCCCCCCTCCCTTGAAAACGCCCCGCGTGTAGTCTCTCGCCCGAATAGGCCGCCCCTTGTAATCCTTGAGCGAGAAGGCGCTGGGCCCGTCGCCCTTCCCTTTCTCGCCGTGGCATTTCGCGCACTCGTACTTTTTGAAGGCGGCCTTCCCCTTGGCGATCCATTCCTTCGATACGGGCGGAAATTTGGGGAGCTTGACGAATTCCTCTGCAGCGTCCTCGAACCCGGCCAGGGAGAGCACGTACTCGGCGACCGCCCGCCGGTCGCTCTCACCCAAAGAGACAAAGCTCGGCATGGTCGAGCCCGGTAGGCCGAGAGTCAGGGTCCGGACGATATCAGAGCGGTTGGGAGGTTCCCCGGGAAACGTGGTGCGGATCTTGAACATCTTCGAGGTTAAATCCCGCGGCCTCGGAAAGAGGAGGTAGGCACCTTCGCCGTCTCCTTTGCCGGAGGGCCCGTGGCAGACTGCGCATTCGCGCGCGTAGACGATCGTGCCGCGAGAGACGAGCTGAGGAACGAGCTTTAACTTCGCGGCTCCGACCGATGCATAGGAACCAAAGAAACCTATGGACATAAAAATCGCTGCGACAAAGAATTTTAGGACCATGATCCATCCCACTCAGTTGGAATACGGAACGGTTCTATCCTCTTCTTGCCATTCTAAGGAGGCCCGCTCTTCAGCTGCCGAGGGGAGAAGTTCCCCGCATGAAACATCGGGCACTACACCTTCTTCCGTCTTAAGCCCTATCTTTTCGGCCTCGATGAAATCGGAGAGCAATCGGGCCGCGGCGGCGTAGCGGAAGCACGCCGCCAGACGGGTATAGATGCGGCCCCTCGCCAGCGAGATCATCCTCTCGGAGACGTTCGGGGAGTTCATAACGCCCCTCCTCAAAAGCTGTTCAGCCGCCCGGTCGACCGTCTCCTCATCAAGGCTCGGAAGCAGAGCCCGAAACTCCGCGGCCCTCCGCTCGCGCACGCCCTCGGGGAGCTTGGTCTTCCTCTCGGGCCTGCCGTCCACGGACAGATCCCAGAGAGCACGGTACCGATCGCGGAAGAGAAGCTCCTCTTGAAGTACATCAATCAACAGGGAATTGGCCACGGGTTGACATCCACCGATTCAGAGGAAGAAATGTTTACCCCCTCCGTTTCGGCAGTAACGGTGCAACACTCAGATAACAGAACCTCGGGAGGGGGCAGGATCTCCATTTCCTCGGGCATGGGTTTGCCCCTTTTTTCCTCCAAATTGTTCAAATCCGCGAAGTTCCGCCAAAAAGAGAGGGAGAAGATACCCTTGTTTTCCCCCCCCATCTCTCGTCTTTGCTTTGTGGCGATGACGATGTCGTGCAGACTGGTCTCGAAAAAGTCGTCCAGTCTCGCCTTCAGGAGTTTCCAGCGCTCGTGGAGGTGACAAGGTTTCTCCTCCGAGCAATCACGAAACCCACAGGCAAAGCCCTCGAAAGGCCCCCTTCCCCCGATAGCGGACGCGATCCTCCCTAGGGATACCTCCTTGGGGGGAATTGCCATGCGGTATCCACCGCCAGGACCCCTGCTGGATTTGATGATGCCGTCCCTCGAGAGCGCGCGAAGGGCCTTGGCAACGGTCGGCTTTGAGACCCCGGTGGCTAAGGCCAAATCTCGCCCCGTGTGGATATCCTTCCTATCCACCGCCATGTGGGAGAGGACGCAAAGCGCGGTACTGGCAGGTTTCGAGTAGATGGGCATAAGTCGCCCCCGTCACAGGAAAGAAGAATCTTATTAAGGATAATCACATGTTTCAATCCTAAATATATACTACTGCCATTTACTTGCAAGCAAAAAATAGATATTTAAGGATATATTTATGATTCAATCTTAAAATCTGCTTTCATTGTCATTTCTCACAACCACAATATTAGTATTCCCACATTATGCGGCGGAACAGAGCAAAAAGAGGCGGGAATCTTTGTAACCATATGATATAATTGGCTAAAATCGCCCGAGCGAGAGGATATCAGAT
>NYYB01000126.1 GCA_002685755.1 Nitrospinota bacterium | reverse complement strand
CCATTTCCCTGATAATTCCCTGTTATTCCCTGTTCGGTTTTCGGGGAAATATCCTTGAAACCCTTTAAATGAGGGCAAATCCGGGGGATTTTGCGGAAATAAGCCCTCAAAAACGAAAAAATTCCCTGTATTTTCCCTGTTAAACAGGGAATTTGGCAGAGAAGGGTTCGCGTGAGACTGGCTCCACCGCCACAAACAAGTTTTTTTTCATGTGCCTCAATTTTTCTTCACCTCCACACTCCACCTCCACCCTACCCCCTCTCCCCAAACTCGCGCAAAAACGCCAGCGCGAATTCAAAGGATTAGAAGATATGCTGGTCTTGATTTATCCGATCCCAATGAATAAATTGGCTGTGTCCTGAAATTCGCAAACGTCCACCCGGGCCAACTGTTCTCTACGCTTACCGGCAGCGAGGTGACGAAATGTCAAAACGAAAGTTCACCGAGATTCCTCAGCCGTTCATCTGCACCATCCTCTCGGACTCGAATCCGACCGACAGCATCCGATCCATCCGGCTCTCGGACTACGACGGCACGGACGCCTACGAGATGAATCTCATGATGCTGCGGAAAGAATTCCTGAACGAGAAGGACCTCCGATACGTTTTTCAGTCCACGGTCAAGCCCATCATCGTCTGTCACTACCGGTGGGACTACGAAGCGCCCCTGGACATGGGGGAGGAGGAGCGATTCGAGCTTCTCCTCAACGCCGTCCGCTGGGGGGCGAGCGGCATCGACTTAGAGGCGGATGCGTACGATCCCTCCTCCGGCCCCCCCGAGTGGAGCGAGGAGGCCAGGGCGTACTCCCTCGACCGATCCTCGAAACCAAGGGACTGGACGACGGACCCCGCCGCGATCCAGCGCCAGCGGGAGATAATCGAGGAGGTGCACCGCCTCGGAGGCGAGGTGCTGTTGTGCGCGCACACGCGGGTCCACCTCTCGGTGGAGGAGGCGGTGTCCATGGCAAAGGAGATGGAGGCGAGGGGGGCCGACATCGCCAAGGTGGTTAGCGTGAATACCAACTATGAGGACCTGCTGGACTCCATGCGCGCCACGCTGGAGATCAAGAATGCGCTCGGTATTCCCTTCATCATGATGAGCCACGGCGAGCACTCGAAGATCGGGCGAGTGGTGTGTCCCATCCTGGGCTCCATGCTGGCCTTCTGCACTCAACCCCTCTCCCCGGGGGGGTACCCCCTGCAGCCCCCCATCAGGGCCATGAAGGCGGCTTGGGAGAATATCGATTGGAGCGTCACCAAGGCGCCCGATGAGGAGCGCTGGCTGTAAGGTTCGGTCCCGTGAGGCGTGTTTTCAGGGCTCTTTCGGCGGCTTCTTGAGCCCAAGAGGAAAGGAAGAAACTTGAATGGAAAACCCAGGTGACACCGAGATCCGAAAATCGGGGCTGGATCACTCCTACATCGGTGACCCGCATCACTACTCCCCGAGACGGCTGTACAGCATCACGGGGTCGGACTGGGAGCCGAGGATTAATTTCGACCGGATGCGGAAGGAACGCTTGGCCCGGGCGAAGGAGGCCATGGAGCGGCACGATCTCGGGGCCATGGTGCTCTACCACGGCGCGAACGTGCGCTACATCACGGGCGTGTACCAGGGGATGTGGAAATACAACATTTTCATCCGCTACACCGTGCTGTGCCGGGACAGCGAGCCGGTGTTGTTCGAGACGGTGGGCTCGGACATGGAGCGGGCGAAGCTCAACTCGCCCTGGATGTACGGCAATATCAAGCCCGCCGTCACCTGGACCTGGTCCGAGGGGGCGACGGAACGGCAGGCCCAGAACATGGTGTCCGGCGTGGTGGATTTGCTGAAGGAGCGGAAGGTGTTCGGCGAGAAGATTAGCGTGGACATCATGGACATGTGGGTTCACTCCGCCTTCGAGGAGGCCGGGGTGAAGCTGGTCAACGCCTGGCCCGCCATGTCCGAGGCTCGGCTCATCAAGACGGTGGACGAACTGGAGTGCTGCAAGATCTCCGCCGCTATCACGGACTCCTGTTTCGACATGATCCGCAACGAGTGGCTGCGCCGGCCGGGACTGACGGAGAGCCAGCTGGCCGGGAACATCATCAAGTTCTTCACGGACCGGGGATTCGAGGAGGGTCAAGCCTTCTGCGTGGCCTCGGGCGGCAACACCAACCCCTACGCCCGGTGGTGGTCGGACAAGCCGATTCGCGGGGGAGACCTCGTGATCACGGACATCGGGGGGCGGGGCCCCTGCGGGGGCTATTACGCGGATGCGACCCGGACACACATCTGCGGAGACGCCTCGCCCACGCCGGAGGAGAAAAAGGCCTACAGGGAGACCATAGATTCCGTGGAAGCTGCCATCGCTGCTTCCCGGCCCGGCAACACCTCGGCGGACACGGCCAAGCACTTCCCGGTCTACGATGACGACAAGTACAAGACCTGCAGCCTGTTCCAGTTCGGCCACAGCATCGGCTTGACCTTATACGAAGGGATGTGGATCTCCCGGGGGTTCTCGCTGGAGTTCCCCGCGGAATTCAAGGCGAACATGTACATGGCCATCGAGACTTACAGCGGCGAGCCCGGCGACGAGCAGGCGGTTCGCCTGGAGCAGAACGTGGTCATCACGGACAAGGGCGCGGTGCCCTTCACCCTCTTCCCCTATGACGAGAAGTTCCTGGACTGACGAACTCAAAAAGCCTGTCTTTCCTGTCCCGGTCCGGCGATACGATCCCGGGCCGTTCGGCGTTGGGGCCGTGCGGCCGGAATCTCTTGAAAACCAGTAATTATGGTTGCCTCCAAGGCCGGCAGTAGCGGCTCTTTTCGGAGACCATAGCGCCCATGGGACAAGTCCGCCCATGGATTTCCTCCCTATTGATGGCGTATTGTTAATCTTCCGGAAGCAGCCTGGCCTCAAATATATTTGGGGATAAATTCCAGGGATGAATTTTCAAACAGGACGCGATCAAGGAACCGACATAAACGATCTCAACTCATAGGAGGCGGTCAGGTGGTGACTGGCTATGTAGACAGGATTTTGCGGGTCGATCTCAGCGCCCGGCGCACCTGGACGGAACCGCTGCCCCCGGAGGATGTCCTTCGGAAGTATGTCGGCGGTACGGGGCTGGCCCTTCATTATCTTATCCAGGAGTGTCCGCCGAGCGCCAAGCCGTCCGACCCCGAAACCCCGCTTATCTTCATGACCGGCCCACTCGCCGGCACAAGAGCGCCCAGCTCCTCCAACTACGTAGTGGTGTCTCTTCACTACGATATCCCCTACGCCATCGGCGCGGGTTTCGCTCATGGGTTCTGGGCCGCGTTCCTCAAGTTCGCCGGTTACGAGGGAATCATCGTGACGGGCGCTTCCGAGGAGCCCGTCTATCTACTCATCGACGACGACAAGGTCGAGTTGCGCGACGCCGCCCCCTACTGGGGCAAGGGGACGCGCGAGACCGAAAGGCTCATCAAGCGGGAACTGGACGTGGACTCGGTCGAGATGAGCGTCGCCTGCATCGGCCAGGCGGGCGAAAGCATGTTGCCAGGCGCGATGATCAAGAACGACCGCAACCACGGCGCCGGCAAGGGCAGCCCCGGCGCGCTGATGGGGGCCAAAAAATTAAAAGCCATCGCCGTGCGCGGTACCGGACAGGTTTCGGTCGCGGAACCAAAAGACTTCATCGAAACCGTAACGCAGTGGGAGGACAACCTCTTCGTCGATTCCGAGGACGGCAAGGCCCCCCTGGGAAAGTTGTGGCACAACGGCGGAATGACGCGGCACCACGGCGTCATGTCGGAGCAGGGCATTACCGCCGGAAAAAACCTGTTGGACCCCGTGTGGAGCAGGAAATTCTCCGAAAAATACATGGACGCATGCGCCGGGTGGCGGGTGGACCCCCAGCCTTCCTATAACTGCACGATTGCCTGCTCCTACGATGTACGCATCACCTCGGGGCAATTCGCGGGCACCCGGGTGAGCCTGTGCGGGGGAGGAGAGCCTTTTGAAGGGGCCGCCGCGATATTCGGGGTCGATGAGCCAGGCGCGGCCCTGATGATGACCGATCACTTCGACGACATCGGGATGGAGTCGGGGTTTGGGGGTCCCATCCTGGGCATGATTTACGAGGCCTACGAAAAAGGCATCATCACGAAGGAGGATACCGGCGGCCTGGAGCTGACGTGGGGAAACTTCGAGGCGGCGATTGAGATCCTGGATCAGATGATCGAGCGCCGCGGCTTCGGCGGAAAGCTGGCTGGCGGCATGAAAGAAGCCGCCGCCGCGATTGGCGGAAATGCCGAGGATTTCCTGGTGCACGTCAAGGGCGCGGGCATCAACATGCACGACTGGCGGCCGCTGTGGGGGCCGCTGTTCGGTCAGATCATCGCCGGAACCGGACCCGCGCACCAGATCGAGTATCCCATGCTGTGGCAGTCGAAAGACGCGGCATCGGAGGTTCCCACCGAAAAGGTGCCCTCCGCCCAGGCCCAAAAGATATGGGAGGACTGCACCGGAGTCTGCATGTTCGCCTGCCAGGGCGTGAAAGATATCGTCGAGCTTGCGCCGCGCTCCGTCGCTCAGGCGACGGGGTGGAGCGACTTTACATCCGATGAAGCGATGCGGGTCGGAGAGCGGGTGGTCAACATGATGCGGCTCGCCGCTCTCAGACGCGGGTTTAAAAAAGAAGACGACTTTGACGTATCTCCCCGGTTGATGGAAGGCCCGACGGAGGGCCCGGCCGCCGGCGCTCCCTCCATGGGCCCCCACCTGAAGCGGCTTTTGGAGAAGTATTACGATCAGATGGGATGGGATCCCGAAACGGGCATCCCCAGAAAAGAAACGATCGAGCGCCTCGATCTCGAGGATGTGGTGAACCGGCTCGAGTTGGGGAGCGCGATCAAGTAACCATCATTCGCCGGTCGGGCCTTTCCGCCAAACGGCCGTGCAACCTTCTCTCTCCGGATACTATCGTTTTCGCCGTCCGGCGAAGATGATTCCGGCCAGGCAGGACAACAGGGCCCTGAGGATTTGAAATCCGATGGGGGTGGGCGGGTCCTGCGCAACGGCTTCGTAGGCGGTGATGATCCTGCCGCGATCATGCCCCCAACCCCAATTGCGTTTGATGTGATCGGCGGCGCGGCTCCCCATCTCGATACGTTTTCGGGGATTTTGAATAAGGTCCATCAGGGCGCCCTCGAAGGGTTCGGCGGAATTCACCGGGCACAAAATTCCGACCTCATCCGAGTTGATAACCTCGGGAACAAAACCGACCCGGGTGGAAACGACAACGCACCCCGCCGCCATCGCCTCGATGACGGGCAACGGCCCTCCCTCAAACCGGGAGGTGCAGAGGTAAATGTCGATTGTCCGGTAAAAATCCAGGGCCTCTTCCCGGTTTTCCGGGGCCACCAGGTCGGCGGTGACGCCGTTTTCCCGCATCTTTTCGAGGAGCGGCGTCCCGCCCTCTCAGCACAGCCTCAATTTGATATCCGACCGGCGAAATACCTGAGTGACAACGGACTCGAAAAGGTCCAAACCCTTCCGGTTTCGGTTGGCGGGGATCATGCGTCCACTGAAACCCAAGACAGGAACAGCGTCTCGCGATGGATCAATGTCGTTGACGCCGGGGCGCACGACCTCCTCGGGAACCAGAACACCGGGCCGCCAAACGTGCCGGACTACAATCCCGGCGAATCGCGCCTCCTCCGCGGTCATTTCAGACATCGCGACGAATCTTCGGAATCCCATGCCGATCAGCCGCTTGATGAAACCGATGTGGCTGCTCTCGATATGGGCGAGGGTGACGAGGCAGCGCCGCCCCATCCCCAGCCAGCCATACCCGCTAGCGATATATTGACCCAGAAAATGGATGACCTTGGCTTCGCGCGAAAGGCGCCAGGCGCGATAGGGGTTGTTCGAGATTTCATCCTCGGAAAGGATTGTCGATTCGTGGCTGCCTGAGAGGGATTCGGCCATCTCGCTGGCCATGGTCCCGAGCGCCCAGTCATTGCGGTCCACTACAAAAAGGACAAGATCGCGGCTTTTATTATTCATGATTTGTTTTTATTATTAGCAAATTCACATCGCTGCCCAGGGGCGATTCAATCCCGCGAAATTCCTCCCGCTCGAAATACTTATAGCTTAATACCCAATTAAAATCGTGTGGGTGGCTAATACCGCCCTGTCCGAATATTCAAACGAATCATTAGGCATCTGTTTCACAGAAAACGACAAGGCCGCTTCCTGGATCTTTTCCGGCTAAAACTCCTTCTCCAGAATCCACACCCCGCCGCCGAGGCGCTCGCTCAGGAAAACGCGGCCGTCGACCGCGACGTAAATGTCGTCCACCTGGGTCTGGACCACTTCATATTCATGAACCCCCATCGCGATGTGGACGGGCGGGCGGTTCGGGGTGGCGGGGACGTAGTGGGCGGTCTCCCTGGGGTTGAGCGGGTCCTTGATGTCGTAGACGCGAAGACCGCCGTTGAAGTAGCACTGATAAACGTGGTCCTGGTCGATGAGCGAGCCCGGCCGGTTTTCGTGCAGGTTGTGGGGGCCGAAGCGGCCGCCGCGCTCCTCGAAATCCCCCTCGGGAACGGGCAGCATGGAGAGCACCTTCGGGTTTCGCTCGTCGGCGATACCGACCACCCGTATCTGCTTGCGCATGTCCTCGCAGTCGTAGGCGACGAACTCGTCCACGACGACGCACAACTTCCGCTCCGGAAGGACGAGGACCGAATGGGTCGAGGCGCTCTCCTCGGGGGGGAGCTCGAGGTTGCTGATAAATCTCGGGTTCGAAATGTCCGAGATGTCGAGGATGATGAACCCCGAATCCCACCAGGCGTTGTAGAGGCGGTCGCCGAAGGCGTAGGGCGTGTGAAGGGCCACCCGCTTGGGCTGGACGCCGGGGGGGATGCCCTCGGTTTCCACGTATTGACCCCGCCTGTTTTTTTTGTGCGTGTGCATATGGCGCCACTCGCGCTCCTCGGTGTCTCGCATGCCGGGCACCCACCAGCGCCCCGCCTCCTCGGGCCGGGAGGGGTCCGATAGATCGACTATCCGCAGGAACTGGTCGCAGTATCCCTCGTCATCGCCGGGCAGAAAGGCGTAGCGCCCGTCGATGAACCACATCCGGTGGCATCCGGTGCCGCCGACGTTAAAAAATGAGATGAGGCGCAGATCGGGCAGATGGGAGATGTCGTAGATATCGACCCCCGCCTTGGTCGGGACCCCGAGGCCGTGCTTCTCGTTGTTGACGATCATGATGTCGCCCGAGATTTGGAGCTTGGTGTTGTGGGTGTTGGGGGGAGCGGGAATCTGATTCACGACGCGGGGGTTCCGGGAGTCGGAAACGTCGAGGACGCTGACGCCGGCGCGGGAGAGCCCGATGTGGCCGCAGAGGAGGTAGTGACCCTTTAAGAGGATCTGCATCACATCGCCCATGTGCGGCCCCCCGAAGTCGCAGTGGCCGAGCAGCTTGAAGCCTTTCCCCTGCGCCTTTCGCATTTCCTTGCCGGGCTTGCCGCGCCCCGGAGCCAGCCCCGCGCTCGATTCGTTAGTCATCGCCGACCTCCCCCCCCAAAACCAGCCGAATTCAGGGTTCCCGTTCAATAAATACCTTGATGAAAATATTCCCCATCATACTTCATCGGGGAAAAAACCGATCAGGCCCCGAGCTTTTCCTTGAGCCAGTCCCCCATGTAATGAACCACGGGGGAGATGTAGTCGATGTGGCAGTGCTGAGCGCCTCCGTCGGGGCCGGTGAAGACCTTGAGCGTCTTGTCTTTCGAGCCCACGGCCCGGAACAGCGCGCGCGCGTCCTTCATGGGTATCTGCTGATCGTCGATTCCGTGGACGAGGAGAAACGGGCATTTCATTTTCTGCACCACCCCGTCGAGGCGGAAGCCCTCGAGTTTCTCGAGCGCCTCCTCGAGCGTCTTCACGTTGAAACTCCAGGTGAGATGATGCCCGGGCACCGGAAGTTGAGACTGGAAGGCGGCCTTAATGCGCCGGCTCCAGGTGGCGTGATAATCCCAGATCGCCCCCCAGGCGACGCAGGCCTTGAAGCGGGGCTCCATGCTGGCCGTCCTCGGCGCGTAGTAGCCCCCCAGACTCGGCGCCACTATGGCGGCCCGCCGGGCGTTCGCGTCCTTTCGCTTTTCGAGATAGTCCAGCGCGGCCGCGCCCGCGACCTCGTAGTCGTGGCGCAGGTGAATTTTCCTGAAGCGGATGGACTCCCCGACGCCCGGGCTGTCCACGATGAGGCAGCTCATCCCGCGCCGGGTGAACGCGTCCGCCGCCCAGTTCAGGCTCATCTCCTTGGTCCCGTCGAAACCGTTGTAGAGCACAACAACGGGCGGCTTCGCCCGGCGCGTGTTCTCGGCGGGCACGAAATAGGCGGCGAGTTTTTTTCCGCCCTCGAAGGGAATGTCCACCGGCTCGATCCGGGGCCGCTCGGTCAGCCGGGCGAAGCGCTTGAAGCAGTCGATGGAGAGACGGTACGCCCCGAGCGCCGCCTTGTCCTTGGGAAAGCGGAAGCGGTCGGCCATCTGGTAATAGTTCGAGGCGCGCCGGTGGGAGGCGGCGGCCGAAAGGGCGTGGCCCCTCCGCTCCTCGGCCAGTCCGCTCTTGCGGAGACGGTCCGCCACGCGGCTCCATTCGCGGAACCAGAGCGCATCGTCGCCGACCTTCCGTGCGAGGCGTCGGCAGATCTGGTCGATCTCGCCGATGTCCGAGGCGCCCGAGGATGCGCCGGCCATGGCGGCGATGATGTTGAAGGACCACCTGTAGTCCCCGGGAAAATAGGCGAACCACGACTTTTTTCGTATTGCCTTGACGACCATTCGCGCCGCTCCTCTCTATATATGCGTTCAAGCCAGTATGATTACCGCTACCGCATCCGGCCCGTCGAGGTGTCCATCGGGTGAACGTCGGTGACGAGTCTCTCGTCGTAGGGATAGGGGGTGTAGACGTCCGGGCCCTCCTCGGTGACGACGAGGTTGTTTTCGAGCCGGAACCCGCCGACGCCTCTCTTGCCCGCGTAGGGCTCGAGGTTGAAGGTCATCCCCGCCTCAAGGGGCTTGGGGGCGTCGTATACCGTCCGGCTGAAGAAGGGAGGCTCCCAGGGGTTCGTCCCCGAGCCGTGGCCCAGGCTGTTCAAAACGTAGGGCTCCGCGGCCTGATAGACATCGAGAGTGGTGTTGCCGGGCCGGGCGGCGGCGCAGGCGTTCCAGACCGAGTTGTAGCTCTTCATGTGCCACTCGATCTGCTCGCTCGTCGGCTTGATGTCTCCGCAGATGACGGTGCGCGTGAAATCCCCCCAGTAGCCGTTGAAGCAGCCCCCGATATCGATGATGACGGGGTCGCCCCGGCAGATATACCGATCGGAGGTGAAGCGGCGGTAGGGTGCGGTGTAGGGGCCCGAGCAGACGATGTTCGCGCACTGGGTCCATTCGCTTCCCATGGCGGTCATCTTATGCCAGGCCGCCGCGAGCACCTCGCACTCGCGCACGCCGGGCTTGAGGAAATCCTGGGCGGCGTCCATGGCGGCCTCGGTGATGACGGTGGCGACCTTCAGGCAGGCGATCTCGTCTTCGGTCTTGATGATCTTCGCCTTGCTGAGCACCGCATAGCCGTTGACGAACCGGGTCTTGGGCAGCGCCTCCTTTAGGCACTCCTCCAGGAACGGGTCCCACACGTCCACGCCCACGGTTTTATCGTCCAGGCCGTCGATGAGCCCGGTCAGCAGGTCCACCCATTTCCGCACCCCCGCGGGTTCGTTCAGTATCGCCCGCTCCTGAATCTGTCCTGAATCCATCCAGGTCATCGACTCGCGGCAATACTCATCGTCCATCGTGAAGAGGATGGGTTCGTGGCCCTCCGCCAGCACCGTCGTGAGCTTGTTCGAGTAGGTCGGGCCGAGGTGGCTCCGCGCGCTGGTCAGATAGCGGGAGTCCTCGGTGGCGAAAACGAAGAGCACATCGACATCCGAGGCGGCCAGCGCGTCTTTCGCCTTTTGAAGGCGCTCGCGCCTCATGCGCGGAAAATCGATCCGCTCCTCCCAGTCCACGCCCATAAGTCCCTTTGTCATCGTTTCCCCTCCCCTTTTTTGCCAGGCCGTATTCCCCCGGTGGCGATTGCCACGGAGAATCCGGTAACCGGCGCCTAAATCGTCAAGATCACTTTTCCGAGCACCTGCCCGCTCCTCACCGCTTCCTGCGCCTCGTTCGCCTCTTCCACGGAAAAAACGCGGTCCACGTTGATTCTAAAATTCCCCTCGCGCAGCAGCGGGACAAAGCGCCGGATCAGCTCGGGCAGCCTTTGAAACAGATTGGCGAACACCATCCCGTGCACAGAGGCGTCCTTGCCCATCAGCGCCGGGACCCGAAACTCCGTCCGCGGGCTTTTCCCGATGCCGACCCCCAGCACGACGATGCGCCCGTGCACCCCGATGGCGTCGAGGTCCTTATCGAAGTTATCGACGGCCGAAACGTCCACGACGACATCCACCCCCCGGCCGCCGGTGAACTCCAGGCAGCGCGCGGGAAAATCCTCCTCCCGGTAGTTGATCGTTTCGTCGGCGCCAAGGCTCCTGCAAAACACCGCCTTCTCGTCAGAGCTCACCGTGGTGATGACGCGGCACCCCAGCCTCTTCGCCAGCTGAATCGCGGCCATCCCGACGCCGCCGGCCCCGCCGTGAACGAGGACGCTCTCGCCCGGCCCCGCCCCCGCCTTGAACACCAGGGCGTTCCAGGCCGTGAAAAACGGCGAGGTGATCCCTGCGCCCTCTTCATAGCTGTAGTTCTCGGGAAGCTCGGCGGCGTATCCCGCCTTGAGCCGGACGAGGCCGGCGTAGCTTTCAAAGGCCAAGCCGAAAACCCTCTGGCCCACGCGGAAACCCTCCACCCCCTCGCCGAGGGCGGCGACCTCGCCCGCCGTGTTGTGCCCAGGAATATAGGGAAGATCAGAATCCCGCCGATGGGCCCTGTCCCCGAGGCGGATGATGAGATCCACCGGATTCACCCCGGCGGCGGCGGCCTTGACGAGAAGCTCCCCGGGCCCGGGCGAGGGGTCCTCCACCTCATCCACCCGCATGGGGTCCGAAAGGCCCCACCGGTGCACGCGAACCGCTTTCATTTCCGCCCCTCCCAGCCGGGAGCTGTCCCGGAAAATTCGGCCTTTCGGTTTTGGTTGAATTCCTGAAGCCATAGTATAGGCAAATTCGAGAGAAATTTAAGGTCCGCGCCCCGGAATTTGAGCCGTGAATGTGTAAACCAGAGTGGAGCTCCCCGCCGAGGTGGCCGCCCGCAGGGACGGCTGACGCCAGCGAGGACGACGCCATGAACCGTAATCGCCTATGATGCGAATATCGTTCACACGCCGCGAGCCGGACGGAATTCCGTCTATCTATCCCATTTCAAGGAAAACCCTTTACAAGAGGAAAGTCTCATGAAGAGGAAAATCCCATGAAAATTCTGGTGGCCAATCCGAACACTTCCGAGATAGTGACCGGGGTGATCATGCGCTCGGCCCGTCGCTGCGCGCTCCCCTCCACCGAGTTCATCGAGCAGACCTCGCCGGGGGGCGCCCGGAACATCGACTGCTCCTACGGGGACTACATGAGCGCCCCCCACATGATCGAAGCCGTCCGCGAGCGCGTCCACGCCAGGCGGCCGGACGCCGTCGTCCTCGCCGGATTCGGCAACGTGGGCGTTTACGCCTTGAAGGAGATTCTCGAAATTCCGGTGTGCTCGATCTCCGAAGCCAGCATGGCGATGGCCTGCCTGCTGGGGCACCGCTTCTCGACCCTAACCATGCTCGAGCAGTTCATCCCCTACCAGCAGGATCTGGTCCGCCTCTACGGATTCGAGGCCAAATGCGCCTCCGTCCGCGCCATCAACATCAACGTCGAGGAGGCGGCCACCGACCGGGAGCGCACGCTGCGGGACCTCACCGCCCGGGTCAAGAAGATCGTCGAAGAGGATCAGGCCGAGGTCATCATTCTCGCCTGCGCCGGCCTTTGCGACTACGACCGCGAGCTGACCGAGGCCTCGGAGGTGCCCGTGATCGACCCCGTCGTCGCCGCCGTCAAGACGGCGGAATCTCTCGCCGCGATGGGGCTCAGCCACTCGAAGGTCCGCAAGTTCCACCTTCCACCCCAGCCAATCGAGGCCTACCGGGGAGACCTCATGGCGCGGAACCGGGAATGATCTTTCACACAGCCCAACACCCGAATCGGCCCGGCGCCGCTTTCGGCCGGGGCACGAGATGGGTCCATTTTTTTTGAAGGGGTAGGGTCAGCCGCCCTCCTGCGGAGCTTAAGGCATTCAATGTATTTTATTATTGGGATAATTTGATAAATTTTATTTTTCATATTGGCCATTTTAACTTTAAGGGGACCAAGCATGCAATATTAAGGTCAATTACTCTAAACTGACCTCCCCCCATTTGTAGTACTGGACATGCCCCCATATCGGGTCCGGGCCCTATGCGACTTTTCCGGTCTGCCGGGCCCCAGGGGCCCGGCACGATGATGCGAACTCGT
>NYYB01000201.1 GCA_002685755.1 Nitrospinota bacterium | reverse complement strand
CCAGGAGGGGGCGTCAGGTCAAGGTGGTCGATTTCCATTACCAGGCAAAGAGCTGGAGCAAGCCTCGCCGGGTAGTGTGCAAGCTGGAATGGGGTCCGAATCAGCTGATCCCGGACATGAATTTCATCGTGACCAACTCCAGGCTCCAGAGGACAAAGGTGATCAAGGCCTACAACGGACGGGGAGATGTCGAGAGCCGGATCAAAGAGGGCAAAAACACCCTTCGCTGGGACAAGACCAGCTGCCACCGCTTCGGAGCCAATCAGGCCCGCCTCAAGGTGTGGCCTTGGCCTACAATCTGCTTCACATGCTCCGCAGGTTCTACGTCAAGGGCGAGGGAGTGAGGCGCTCTATCGAGTGGCTGATCAAACGGCTCATCAAGATCAAGGCCAGGGTCTCCTATCACGCCAGGAAGTGGCACGTTCACGTGGCCTCGGCCTTCCCGCCGGCTCATTACTACCGGGCTGTGCTCGGCTATGGCTGATGAGGGGCTGTAAACGGTGTTGAGCCAGGAGGAGAAGAGATTATTGCGTCCGGAAAGAAAAGAAACGCCTACTGGCCGGGGTTTTACCTGGAAGGGGCGCCTTGAGAAATGTCTTTCAGCGGCCATGGTGGTCTTCTCTGCGAGAAGCATCACCTGAAAAAGGGCAAATGGGTCGAAACCTACAAAGGGGAGGTCGTTGCTGCATAATCTCGGCATAAATGACAATAAAGCGGTATTCGCTGAGATTGAAAATTCAAGGCACATGATTCGGTGTGAACAGGAGGGCATCGATGCGGGCAGCTACGGGATTATTTCTGGCGGCGGTTTTACTCTCCGGGTGCGAGGGGGCGTATTTTACGATAGGCGACGATACGGGGGTTGTTCCCGGTACGTACCGCCCCGCCGACTACAAGAACGACACTACGTGGGCAGATCTAAATTCGCGTCTTTTGATCTATGGCCGGGCGGCGCTGCCCGGGGCGTCCGATAGCTACTGGAAGCTCTATTTTCGGAACTCAAAAAAATCGCCTTCAAGCTACGGGCACGGGGAAGTGTTCTTGCCCGATTATTTTATTAAGTTGGCCTCCCACAACTTGATGGATTTTGTGCTGGCCCACGAAGTAGCCCACGATGTGTTAGATCATACGATTTGAGGCGCCGAGAGCCGCGAGCAGGCGGAATTCGAGGCCGACGAGCGGGCCATAGAGATCATGGCAAAAGCCAATGGCGTGGACATGACGAAACACAACATGAACCAGGTTTTAAATTACTATGACCGAATATTCTCTTCCGCCAGGGTGGATAACATGAAAGAGATCCTCAAGAATTTAAAATGAAAAGGGGGCCCTTAAGGGTCGATATAATCGATGAAGCCACGCTTATAGAGCTTAAGTACTATTACAATAATTTCTAAATTACCGGACCACACAATTGCCCATAACTTTTGACACAGCGAAAGGGGATCGATGACATCTCTCAGCCGGCAGCTGGCGCATTGGGTGGTTGGCCTGGGTTATGAAGATCTACCCTCCGAAGTGGTCGATCGCGCCAAAGGAGTCACCCTCCAGAACCTCGCGTCCGCACTCCTTGGCTCTCAGTCACCGGGCGGTCAACAGGCCGTAAAGATAATCGCTGAAGAAGAAATCGGCGTTCAAAACGGCGCCACCATCATGGTGGACGGCGCCAAGGTGACAAAGGGCGGAGCCGCCTATGCTAACGCGGAATTGATGCAGGCTGGCGGAAAGTGGGACACCTTCCGCATGCTCATGCACCCCGGTACATGCATCGTCCCGAGTGCCTTCGTCGCTGCGGAAACAGAGAGCGTCTCCGGAAAGGACTTCATCGCAGGCCTCGCTGCGGGCTACGAAGTCATGGAGCGGATGGCGGCCGACTTCATCCCGACGGTGATGGCACGCGGCTTCCACGCCAGTCCGGTGTTCGGCATTTTCGGCTCTGCAATCGCCGCCGCGAAGATCATGCGCTTCAACGAGGACCAGGTGAACGCCGCGATAGCGCTCTGCGTGAACCTGGCCGGGGGCAACCTCGAAGGGCCTCGAAGTGGCGGCCACTCCCTGCGCGAAGGCGCCGCTGTACGCAACGCCATGCTCGCGGTCTCACTGGCAAGAGAGGGGCACATCGGCGGCGAGACTGTCCTCGAAGGCGACGCGGGTTTCTATCACGCCTACGCAGGGAATAACAAAGGCCAACTCACCTACAGCTTTACCGGCGACACCCAGGCCAGCCTGGACAATATCACCGCCGATCTGGGCAAGAAGTGGATGTTCACCGAGACGCTCTATCGCATCTACTCGACCGCCGGCTACAACATCGCGCACGTAGATGTGACGGCAAAGCTCTGCGAAGAGAACAACATCAATCACAAAGACGTGGACCGTATCGAAGCCGTAGTGAACTGGCTCGAAACACAGTATCCCAGCCCCGCTTTCCCGAGCCGGCGAGAAGATGGAGAAGCCAGGGTGGGCGAAACCTCTTACTACACTGCGTACGGTGCCGTAAAACGCGGCTTCCCCGTGCTGCGAAGCATGGGAGCCGTCCCGGGTGTGTCGGCCGTCCCGGCCGACCTGGACGACCCGCCCGAGGTGCTAGAACTCATGAAGCGGGTGACGATCATCCCGTCCCACCGAATGACCCTCTTCGGCCCGCGAATAACTATCCACACCAAGGACGGCAAGAGCTACACGAAGCAATCCACCGGACGCGAGTTCATGTGGGATTTTGACGAGGAGGCACGCCGTATCCGCGATATCATACCCGGCATCCCGATACCGGCGGAGCAGTTCGAGGCGATCATCGAGACCTGCCGCAACCTCGACAGGCAAGTTCGCGCCGACAAACTCTTACAGCTAACGCTAAAGAATAAATAAGCCCTTCGTCCGCTCCAGTAGCGGGGCAATGAATCCAGATTCCTCAGGGTTGTTGAACACTCAATAAATTCAAGGCATTACATCCGGAAAACCTGACCCGAAAAATCGCTGGACCGGAACAGGGGGGGCTGGACCTGAATCCGCTGGTGATCGATTGGCTCCGCGAGGCCTGAACGGAAACGTGCCCGCCGGCCATGAGAAGATCGCCTATGTCCACCAGAGCTCAGAGACCGGCCCCTTCGGCTCGCCGCTGCCCGAGGATCATCCGCGCAGGTGGTAGGTGGTGAAAGTTTTATAGAGTGCGCCGATAAGGTCTTGAGTCTTTCCGGCCGCTTCGGGAGGAAGACCGCCTCCCGCGTGGGTGGCGAATTACTAATTCGGCCCATTCTGAGCGAATGCACCTGGCCGCGCTCCGCAATAATTGGATCCTCTGAAATTTCAATGCTTTTGAAATCCGATAAAATCCCATTCAAACAGGAATTTAAGACTCGAACGTATATTTGGGTAGTACACCTCCTCGGCAGGAAGCGCCCCCTACTAAGGAAAAAAGGGTCTGAATTTGCTCAATTGAGAGCACTACCGTATAATTTCAGCTTACTTCTCGAGGTAAACGTCGGATGGAAAAACTCAAATGCGAAGTCGCCAAGCTCGCCCGGGAGTCGGGGATAGACCTCGTGGGTGTTGCTCCCGTCGAGCGGTTCGCCGGGGCACCCGAAGGCCACAGACCGGGCGATCTGCTTCGTGATGCCAGGAGTGTCGTCTCCTTCGCCGTCCGCATACCCGTGGGCACCCTTCTGACGGCACCGAACTACTCTTTTCTTCAGTTCGGCTGGCTCAGGCTGAACGAGATTCTGAACCTCGCGGCCTACCGCCTTGCCATCCTCTTAGAAGACCGGGGTTTCACCACCATGCCCATGCCCGCGGCCCGAGACTCGGGCGCACCCGAAATCGTCCGGGAGGAGCCGGAGCCCGAAATTCGATTCATGGGCTCTTTCTCCGAGCGGCACGCGGCCGAGCTCGCGGGTCTGGGCCAGATTGGCCTCAGCGGATGCCTCATCACAGAAAAGTTCGGCGCAAATGTCCGCCTGGGCTCGGTGGTAACCACAGCGGAGCTTCCGCCAGATCCTCTTTTCGAAGGGGAGCTCTGCCTTCCCGACAAGTGCGGCTACCTCTGCGTGAGGCTCTGCCCCTGGGACGCCATCTCGGAGGAGAACGGCCTGAGCCACTTTGGCTGTGCCGCCGGCCGATCTGGACATGACATCGACCATTACAAAAACCTCAGCGAACTTCCCGACCTTTTGTTTTCCTCCAAGTCCATGGCCTACACAGACAGTGGCCCCACCACCTGTGCCATTTGCCAGATCCGCTGCTCGATGGACCCGAGGCTCACATCTCTCCCCGAGAAGCTAAAAGAAAAAAGTCTCCTGGCGTCCTCTGCTTTGCTGGAAGCGGAATAGGAAATCGTCTGCGCCGGGGGCTGTGCATGGCGAATTACTAATTCGCCATCTACAGGCTAGGTGTGTGTCTATCTAATTTGGGAGGACATTCATGAACGCCGAACCACTAAAGGTCGCAATTGTCGGGCTTGGGCGATGGGCCAATACAACTGCGGAATTAATCAAGGATTCGCCCAAGTTGCATTTGGTTACTTGTTTCACGCGAACGCCGGCTAAGCGAGAGGCCTTCAGCCAAAAATTCGGATGCGAGCAAGAGGAAAGTTACGAGGCAGTATTACGGCATCCCGAAGTGGAAGGTGTGATTCTCACGACACCCAATAACTTGCATGCAGAACAAGCGATCGCGGCGGCAGGTCAAGGCAAACATGTCCGTGTGGATAAACCAATCACCACCACCATCTCAGACGCCAAGGCCGCGATTCGGGCCTGTGAAGAGGCGGGTGTCGTGTTGACCGTGAATGCCAGCTATCGGTTCACGCGTGGCCTGCGCATCGTCCACCAGATGCTTCAGGAAGGGGTCGTGGGTGAACTCGCCATGGTCGAAGCCAATTATTCGAATGATCGCGGGTTCTTTTACACTCCCAATGACTGGCAGTGGTATACCGATGGGTCCCCCGGCGGGCCCTTGATGCAAGTAGCAGTACATCAAATCGACAACATGCTCTATCTGTTTGGCCCGATTCGCCGGGTATCGGCAGCGTTCAGTAAGGTGATGACGAAATCGGAAATTCCCGACGTGGCCGTTCTTTGGCTCGAGTTCGAATCCGGGCTCCTGGGTACTCTTGGTTCCAGTTTCATCAGTCCGACAAACCGAAAAGGACGCTTCACATTATCCCTGAACACGTTTGGCAGCGAAGCGAACATATACTACGACCGTTGGGACGGTGTTTCCATTCTAAAGAGAGACGGTGAAAAAATGGAGCATGTCCCCTTCGAGGAATTCCCTGGCCAAGGGCAAGTAGGGGAAAATCTGGAGGATTTCGCTGGAGCAGTCCGAGAGGGCCGTGCGCCCGAGGTTGGTGGCCAGGAGGGCCTTCACGTTCTGGCGGTGGTTCGGGCAGGCTTATGCTCGGCCGAGCGGGGTCAGCCGGTAGAAATTGCAGAGATTATCGAGGAGGGGGAACGTTAATTTCCGAATGGCGGGAAGCGCGCCAGTCCTGCCTATTTAGCGGAAATTATGGCCCCAAAAAGTATTTTCAGTCGAGCCTCTGGGAGTACTATAAACGCCGGTAAATCAAGTCGTTCCTGCAGTGAAAGCCAACCAAAGATTCGCTGGGCCAGGACAGGAGTATCGCCCGATGACAAAGAAACGGGCCACCGCCGCGGAAAACCCTCGTTCCCGGGCAAAAGTCTGCTCCCCCGGGGAAGCGGCGGAGCTCGTGAAATCGGGAAACAGGGTTGCCTTAAGCGCCAACGCCAGCGCGCCCGTGGCGTTCCTGAATGCGCTCTACGAGCGCGCCGACAAGCTCGAAGGAGTCGAGCTCATACACATGCGGCTTCTGGGGAAATCGCCGGACACACGACCCGAGATGGCTAGGCATATCCGCCTGAACACAATGCTGGTACCCCAGTCGATGCGCGACGCCGTGGCGGAGGGAAACGCCGATTTCACCCCCGCATATTTTCACGAGATCGGCCGTCTATTTTTCGAAGGACCGCGAAAGCTCGACGTAGCCGTGGTTTCCCTCGCTCCGCCCGCCCCGGACGGCACATGCAGCTATGGCGCTTATATTGGTTTCATGGAATCCGCCCGACGCGCGGCGCGAACTGTCATCGCCGAGGTGAACCGCCAGGCACCTGAAACGGCTGGACCTGTACGCTTTCCTCTCGAATGCGCCGACGCCGTTATAGAGGTGGATTATCCCCTGGCCGAACAGCCCCGCCCCCGAATCGGCGAGACCGAGGAGAAAATCGGAGCTAACGTCGCCTCACTCGTGCGCGACGGAGACTGTCTGCAGGTGGGTGGCGGGGCGGTGCCTGCCGCCACTGCGGAGTTTCTGGACGGCAGGAAGGACCTCGGTATTCATACAGAACTGTTCACCGACTGGATGATCGATCTTATCGAAAAGGGTTGCATCACCGGTTCGAAAAAAACCATTGATCGGGGGAAGATCGTCACCAGCTTTTGCCGCGGCACCCGCAATCTATACGGCTATATCGACCGTAACCCAGCCATCGAATTTCATCCCATCGAATACACGAACGATCCCTATCGTATCGGGCAAATCGAGAACATGGTGGCAATCAACGGTGCGGTGCATGTAGACTTGACAGGACAGATTAACTCCGAAAGCCTGGGTTCGCGGCAGATTTCCGGCACGGGTGGGCTTTCTGACTTTGCCCGCGGCTCATCGCGTAGCCCGGGCGGCCGGTTCGTCGTTACTCTGCCGAGTACGGCATTGGACGGCGAGGTTTCCCGGATCGTTCCTCATCTGGACGCAGGAGCCGCCGTAACGGTTCCCCGGGCCGAGACGGAATGGATCGTCACCGAATACGGGGCCAGAAATCTCAGGGGACGAACCCTGCGCGAGCGGGCGAATACCCTCATCGAAATCGCCCACCCGGATTTCCGGGAAGAACTCTCGGCGGCGGCAAGGGAACTCAACCGAATGGAATAGCACGGGCGGGCCCCTCCGCCTGGCCTCAGGCAAACCGGATTTTGGAGAAGACAATGACGATCCTCGAGTCGAAGGAAATTCCGGTCGAAGACCCCATCGCGGCCATCGAACTTTTCATGGAGAACGGATGGACGGACGGGCTGCCCATCGTTCCCCCCACTCCGGATGGGGTCCGGCGCATGGTGGGAGACCGAGATCCGCAGGAATTCATCGGCTACGTTCCTCCGATGAACGGCGGCGCGACTGTGGAAAAGTTGGCTATCAACGCCCTCATGGCCGGATGCAAACCAGAGTATCTCCCCGTCGTCATCGCCGGATTCAAGGCCATGCTGACTGAAAAATTCAACCTCAAGGGGGTTCAGTCCACCACCCACATGAGCACCCCCGGATTCGTGGTCAACGGCCCCATCGCCCGGAAGCTCGAAATCAACTCCAAGGCGGGCTGCCTGGGCAGCGGATTCCGGGCGAACGCCGCTATCGGCCGGGCGCTCAGGCTCATTATGATGAACCTCGGTGGCGGAATCCCTGGGGAGACAGACAAGGCCACATTCGGCCACCCGGGGAAATACGCCTACCTCTTCGCCGAGAACGAGGAGGAAAGCCCTTGGGAGCCGTTTCATACCGGACGGGGCTTCAAGGCCGAGGAGAGCACCATTACGGCCTTTAGCTGCGAACCCCCCCATAACATCAATAACCACGCCGAGAGCGACCCGTTTCTGATTCTCTACGGCGTCGCCGGGGCGATGAAGGGCACCGGGCACAACAATTTTTACGTCATGGGCGACACAATGGTTGTTCTCTGCCCGGAACACGCCGCAAGCATCGCCGAGAGTGGCTGGAAAAAACGCGACGTGCAGTATTATCTCTGGGAAACAGCCCGGCAGCCTCTCAAGGAACTCAAATACAATGGCATGTACGGATCCGAATACAAGAAAAATTTCTGGCCCAGATGGGTGGACCGGGAAAACGAGGAATCCCTCGCCCCCATCGTCCGGACTCCCGAGGACATTTTGGTATTCGTCGCGGGCGGGCATGGACGGCATTCGGTATTCATCCCCGGCTGGGGGACCCGCGCGATCACCGAAAAAATCGAGGTTTGAGCCATGACAAATCCGAACGGCGGCTTCATCGTCCTGAATCCCACTCCGGACCGATTCCCTGGCGGAGGAGATCTTTCACCGCGCCTGGACATTCTTCGCGGCAAAACCGTCGCTTTTCTAGACAACAATAAGCTCCAGCCGCTAAACAAATATTTTCAACGGCTCGGGGAGATGCTCATCGAACGCGAGGGCGTAAAGAAAGTTCGCCATCACCACAAACCCTTTTTCACACGGCCCGCCCGTCAGGATATTCTCGATCCGGTCGCCGAACATGCCGATGCGGCCGTCACCGGCCTCGGAGAGTGAGGAAGCTGCACCTCCTGGAGTCTCCAGGACTCGGTGAATCTTGAAAAAGCGGGGATTCCAACCGTCTGCGTGATCACCACCGCGTTTCAATCCATAGCCGAGGGGCAGCAGAGGGCGCTGGGATATCCGGAGTTGCCTTTCGTTATGCTCGAACACCCAGTAGCCGTGGCTACTGAGGATGAAATCGAGGAAAAGGTGGAAGCCATCTATTCCGATCTCGTTCGTCATCTCACGGATACTCCGTTCTCCGGCGCGGAGGTGAACGATGGGACAGCCACGTCCGCCCCGGTAACCCCCTCCAAGGACCTTGGCCCCTTCGATGAAGCGATCGTACCCATACGGAAAATGCTCCAGGCGGATGGAGCCGACCTCGCCTTAACTTCCAGGGAAAATGGCAGGCTCACGATGCAATTGATCTTTCTGGAAAACGTTTGCGAGGAATGCATCCTACCCCGGGAGGCTCTGGCCGAAATGATCCAGACGGCCTATCTCAGTTTCGGGCAGGAGGTTTCCGAGGTGATTCTCCGGGACCCGCGTGAGGAAGGCTAGAGGCCACTTTGTTCCGCATCTTCTTCCTCTGAAACGGAAAGAATTCGTTCGTGAACCTGCAAGCGGATGGAGATATAGGTCAGGACAATCGCCGCAACAAACAGCACGACCGCCAGAGGGCTCTTGAACAAGGCTTCGAACCAATCTCCCCGATTGATTAAAAGCGCCTTTCGAAGACTCGCCTCCAGCATGGGGCCAATCAAAAACGTAATGACGAGCGGGGCGTCTGGAATTCCAAACAGCCGCATCCCGAATCCAATAAACCCGAAAACGAGCATCACCACCACGTCATAGGGATTTCCTTGAAAAGAATAACTGCCGATGACCGCCATCATCACGATCAGCGGTATTAAGAGGTTCCGCGGCAACTGGCCCAGACGCGCGTAAAAAAGAGCAAAAAACCGCCCAATAGCAAGGTTAAAAAAGTTTCCGATGAACAAAATGATAAATAAAGAATAGACGACAGTCGGGTATAGCTCAAACATCATGGGCGAAGGCGTCGCCCCGTGGAGCATGAGCGCTCCGCCAATCAAGGCTGCCCCCGAACTGCCAGGGATTCCGAAGGCCAACAAGGGGATCAACGTGGGACCTACGGTGGCATTGTTGCCTGATTCGGCCGCGGCGACCCCCTCTAGGACGCCGGTACCGATTTTTTTATGAGGGGATGCCTGCTTCGCCACACTGAAAGAAAGAAAAGCGCCCACGGTGGAGCCGAGCCCCGGCAGCATCCCGACGAATGACCCCACGCCCAAACCGATCGCCATTTCTTTCCAGCAACTGAGATATTCCCGGAAAGAAAGCCCTTCGCTGCCGGTCGTAAACGCCGACATTATTGCACTTTTTGCGGACTGCACGGTCTTGTTTTCCTTGAGAAGATCGACACACTCCTCAAGCATCCGCGACATGGCAAAGATGCCAATCACGACGGGGATTAAATGGATCCCCTCCTCCAGCCACCAAAGGCCGAAAGTGTTTCGGGAAACCGCACCGATGGGGTCGGAGCCGATCGTTCCGATGAACAACCCCAGCGCGGCGCTGAGCATCCCCTTCGCAAGGTGGCGGCCGCTCAGGGCGCCCAGCAAGGTGACCGCAAGCACCATGAGCCAGAACCGCTCCGATGGTCCAAACTTGAGAGCGACGATGGCCAACAGCGGGGCGACGACGATGGTGATGACATCGCTCAGCGTATCGCCTGTAACCGATGCGTAGAGGGCCATCAGGATGGCCTTTTTCCCTTTCCCTCGTTGCATCATCTTGTAACCGTCGTAAACGGTGGCAGCCGCTTCCGGCGTCCCGGGAGTGGCAAAGCTGATGGCGGAGATTGAGCCCCCGTATACCGCTCCCTTGTATACCCCAATCAAAAGTCCCAAGGACGAAGCAGTATCCATCGCGAAAGTTAACGGAAGCAATAGAGCGATACCCGTAGAGGCCGAAAGGCCGGGTATCGCGCCCACTCCGACACCGATGGTGATTCCGATAGCCAGCCAGTACATCACACGGAAGGTAAGCACGAGGGAGAACGCATCCAATATGGCATCAACATTAATCACGTGTACCTTCCTGTCCCTACCAACCTAGAAAGGAAGAATTCCAGATGGTAACCTGACGCCGATTAGCCGGAAGACGACGTAAACGATAATCGTCATCACCACACCGGAGACAATGCAATGCGAAAATGGCCGCAATCCCAGCAAGTACATAAAGGCTAAAAGAAAAAACGGACTCACCAGCAAAAACCCAATGCTGACGATCAAAGAAAAATAAAGCCCACACCCCGCAAGCACCGCCAAGCAGAACAAAAAAGACCGCCCGGACATTTTCGTCAAATCGGGAATTACTTTGTTGCGCTCGCCATCGAAAATAAGAGTCACTGTAAAGAGCAGCATTAACACAATGCCAGTTAGCGGAAAAAATCCGAGCGAAAATCCATCGCGCAGCTTCTCGTGCACCCAAGGTGAAAGCTGGAGAAAAATGAAATACAAAAAGAGTACGAGGGAGAGGACGAAACCGATGCCCTGGTTGGTTTGAAGCCATCTCAGGATTCTTTTCTGGCCAGGAACCGAATCGTTGGGCAAAAGCCTATTCTCCTCTTCCTGCCCGGGCGGACATTTCTCCGTCCGGGCAGGAAGGAAAAGAAAACAAGAACTACATCATCGTCATATTCGTAAATATCACATCAACAAAACAGTTCTTTTCACAACTATCAAGATTTACTACTTCAAAAGAGGAATTGCCCCTTCCAGGTCCACGATCAGCTTGTTGTACTGTTTCTGGGCTTTTGCTCTGGGCAAATGAATTATATCTTCGCCGATTTTCTTAATCAATTTTTTCACTGCTTTGTGCTTGAGCGTCTTGCCGATGTTGTCTGAAATTTCATCGGCGATGGCGTCTGGAGTGTCCGGGTGAACACCCACCCAGCGGGGGAAACTGATTCCATTCAACCCAATCTGCTTTGCCGTTGGAATACCCTTGAGATTTTTAAGCTTCTTACTAAGAGGCATGGCGCTTGTATTGACGATGCCGACCGCCTTGCCAGGAACCAATCCCTTGGCGGTCGAGGCTGTCACAGCTATCGTGTTGATGTGCTTCCCGAGGAAGTCAGCCGTCGCCTTTCCCGTGCTGGAATAAGGGATTAAATTCATTTTGAGCCCTAGCTGATCAAAGAAAAAGGCTTGGCCCAAAGCGAGGGACTGCGACCCGCCGATAGTGAGCTTTCCGGGATTTTTCTTGGCATAGCCTTTCAATCCACTCAAAGTAGACCAAGGTTTTCCCGATCTCCCCAAAAGGATGGATCTGAACGAAGAAAGATAGCCCACTATCTTTATCTGACTGGCTTTAACGGGCGAATTTTTCTCCTTCAAAATCGCAATCGTCGGGGTCGAACTGGCCTGCAAGATGATGCAGCCGTCGGCCTTCTGGTTCAATAACCACTTCCAGCCGACCACGCCCGATGCCCCCGGCCTGTTGCGCACGCGCATGGCCATCCCGAAAGTGTCAAAGGACACCGACGATAGGATACGCGCCCAACGATCTGTTCCGCCTCCTGGACCGAATGGAACAACCCAAGAGATCACATTTCCCGGACACTTCATGGCCGCTTCGCCGGGGGAAGCTACACTCAGCATGATGGTTGCGAATATCAACAGACTCAACACCTTAAACCGGATTTTCATGCTCCCTCCTCCTCCTCAATAAGGGAATACTCTAAACATTGCACTCTACGGCGACACTAACACAGCAGTTAATCGGCGCTTGTGCCCAATGCAAACGCAAAATTCTCCCTCATACACATAGCCGGGGTGCACATAGACAACCTTGATTCCCTCTGTCCTAGCATGTACCCAAAAAGAGGAAATCACTTTTCTCTGTGAAAGGTAAATTTTATCAATAAAATACTTCCGATAGCAAATTAAATAGTTATTTCCCTGAAAAAGGATGACAAATGCCAAGAAAAAGTCGCCGTACCACCGAAAAGCATCGAGAATTCTGATTAAAAAGAATTCATGAATATGATTATTATATTAAGAGGTCACGAAAAATCTAAATCAATAATGATGTTTTCCCGCCCGTCCAAAAATACCGAACAATCCGGAGGCACGACGATAGTTGTGTCGTATTCCTGAATCACCGCCGGTCCGCTCCGAGGCTGGGATTCCAAGCAATGGCGAGTGAGAACGTCCGAGGGAAGAAGGCCAAAATCGGCGCCAAAATAGACATCTCTTTTCAGCGGCTTAGCAGAAACCTCATCCGACTCACTTAACCACTCGGACCCGTGCTCTACACTTCTAGATACCGTAATGACCATCCGAATATTCACCAGTTCAAAATCCTTGGTGTCCCCTCGATAGCCATAAGTCCGCACGAACTCTTCTTCAAAAAACTCCTCGGCAATCCGGAGCGCCTCCGTAGTGACCTGCGAAGCAGGAAATGGCACGGTAATTTCCGAAGATTGTCCTTGATAGCGAAGGTCAACGAAAGAGGATGTGGAAATCGCCGATGCTGCGAACCCCTCACCCAATATTCTCGATGTGAGAATTTCACGCATTTCATCGAATCGTGACTGAATTTCAACCAGGTTCGCATCACGAGTGTGGGTCAGAACGGTCCGGGCGGAATGATGCTCCACCTCCCCGCGAAGAAGTCCGAAAGCGCTGAACACTCCTGGCGAGGGAGGAATCAGCACCCGCCGAATACCGAGCACCCTGGCAACGCCCGCAGCATGGATCGGCCCTGCACCTCCGAAAGCCATCATGATGAAATTCGCCGGATCGCGGCCACGCTCCACCGATACCGACTTAATCGCTCGGACCATATTGGAGTTTGCGATGGCATGAACCCCATACGCGGCGTCAAGAACCGAAAGACCCGAAGGGTCTGCAATTTTTTCCTTGATCGCGGCTTCGGACAAATCAGGATTGACGCGCAGGGCTCCTCCGGCCAGCGAATGCGTATTGATGTAGCCCAGAACGAGATTGGCATCCGTGACCGTTGGCAAATCATTTCCCTGTCCGTAACACGCTGGGCCCGGATGGGCGCCTGCACTTCGCGGTCCAACGCGCATCGCCCCCCCGGCATCGAGAGTTGCCAGGCTCCCCCCTCCGGCGCCCACTTCCGAGATGTCGATGATGGGAATACGCAAAATGTAACCGCTCCCACGAACCAGCCGGCTACTGATTGAAATCGGGGACCCGACCTCATATTCGCCGGCCCGCAATATCTCCCCCCTCTCGATGATGGAGGCTTTTGTGGTTGTGCCCCCCATATCCAGCGTAATGACGTTCGAGCAGCTTGAGTCTTTGGCCAGCCGCGCAGCAGCGACGACGCCGGCGGCCGGTCCGGATTCGATAATCGTGACCGCTCGTTCAGCAGCGGACTCCGCGCTGATGAGACTTCCGTTTGATTGCATCACCAGAATGGGAGGCCGGATATTTATTTCTTCAAGCTTGGCACGAAGTGTTTCGAGATACCGGGAAATCAACGGCGCCACGTAAGCATTAACAACGGTTGTGCTCGTCCTTTCGAACTCTAGAATTTCAGGAAGGACCTCGCACGAAAGGGAGACATGGACGTGAGGCATTTCGCGCCGCAGCACTTCGCCTACTTGCCGCTCATGAAGAGGCTGGCGGTAGGAATGGAGAAAACATACCGCGACGGCCTCAACTTCCTCCGAAGTCATTTCCGAGATAATCGGCTCGATCGAGTCAAGCTCAATTTGAACTAAGACATTGCCGAGCGCGTCTACTCGTTCGGAGACGGGAAAACGAAGCGCACGCTCCACCAGGGGGACAGGCTTTTCCCAATCCAGATCGTAGGACAGGGGGATTCGTATACGCCGAAGCTCCAAGACGTCCCGAAATCCTTCCGTCGTGATCAGCGCGGTGCGCGTCCCTTTTCTTTCGAGTATGGCGTTGGTCGCCAATGTCGTAGCATGGACTATCTCGGCGATTCCCGTTGCCGGAATTCCTTTTTCTGAGCAGTAGTCCGATATCCCTTCGACGATAGCCCTTGAATAGTCGGTAGGCGTGGAGGGAACTTTTTTCTTGTCGAGCTTGCCGTCCGGCCGCAAAAAGGCCAAATCGGTGAAAGTGCCGCCAATGTCGACACCCACCCGAAATTGCCGAGGAATTTGGGTTTCCATTTCTAAAATGTTGAAGGACCCGGTTCCGGTGATGACCTTCCTGCTCGAAGGCTTGCCGTGGCCTGGACATTCACGCGCCAGGGCGTGGGCTCTGCGCAAACACCATAATCTTTTTTAGCACTTTCCGGCGAAACCTTACCATTGCGCACGTCCGCCAACACAAGATTAGGATCGCGCTCTAACGGATTGCCGTACCCTCCCCCGCCAGCCGTGGTGTGGCGAAATGCCTGCCCATTCTTCAAGGGCATGGTAAATTTTGTGGGGAGGTTCCCCCAACCGCCATCGTCCAGAAAATTATCTGATGGAGCGCCCGGTCCCCCGCCTGCAAGGCCGTACGGTCTGTGGCGCCGCCTGTCAGAGCGAAGCTGGAGGGTGGCTTCCTTACCCAAAAACCGCAATTGCCGCTCGACCGAAAGGCCTCCGCGCCACTTGCCTGGCCCTCCGCTGTCGGGCACCAATTCGTACCGCTCCACTCGAATCGGGGCCTGATTTTCAACCAATTCCACTGGGGCATTGCTGATATTCGCGGCAGGATTTGCGACTCCGTCGATTCCCTCGCGATTGCACCCTGCTCCCCAGGCTCCCATGACGGCTTCGCGAAACAGGACGAAACGCCCCTCTGAATCGTACCCTCCGATGCTGTAGCTGGTCGTTCCCCCTTCTCCTGCGGCACGGACAGCTTCAGGAACGGCCTGCGCAAGAGCGCCGAACATCGCATCAATAACGCGAAATCCACTGACACCCCGGGCGGCGCAGGCAGCCGGGGGCTGGGGGTTCACGAGACATCCCGGAGGGGCCACCACGTGAATCGGACGCATGAACCCCGAATTATTAGGAACGTCGGAATCCATGATGGATCGAATCGAAAAATAGACCGCCGATTTTGCGAACGAAAGCGTCGAATTGATAGCCCCTCTAACCTGAGGAGAAGTTCCATCGAAATCGACAGTCACCTCGTCGCCTTCGACACGAATGCTGACACAAACATTCACGGGCTGATCCATATTTATGCCATCATCGTCGAGGAAATCCGTAAATCGGTAGGTCCCGTTGGGAATCGACCGGATGGCGCGGCGGGCTTCCCGTTCGCTGTAATCCAGCAGTTCCTCAAAATACCGCTCAAGTTCGGAAACTCCATATCTCCCGATCAGCTCGAGCATGCCGCGTTCGGCTATCCGGCAGGCGGACACTTGTGCCTGGAGATCGCCAAGAACAACATCGGGTATCCTGACATTCAGGCCGATGATTTTTTGCAGGGTTTCGTTGAAAACGCCACCCTCGTAAAGCTTGACTACGGGAATTCGAAGGCCTTCCTGAAATATTTCCGTGGAGTCGGCGGCGCTCGATCCGGGAACACGGCCACCCACGGAGTTGTGGTGAGCCACCACAACTCCGTAACCCAGCAAATGATCATCGGCGAAAATCGGTTGAAACATGAAAATATCGGGCAGGTGCATGCCCCCGTGGTAGGGGTCATTCAGAATGATGACATCTCCCGGCGCGATCCGATCGCCAAACTCCGCCCGTACGGCATCCATCGCGTCGGGAAACGAACCCAAATGGAGAGGGAGACTCAAACCCTGCTGGATCATACGGCCTTCCCGGTCGCAAAAAGCGCTCGAGATGTCCATCGTGTCCTTCATGATGGAAGAATAGGCCACGCGCACGACGGTCAGGACCATCTCGTCCACCACCGAACCAATCCCATTTTTGACGAGTTCCAGCCGGACCGGATCAAACGACATGCCTATCTTCTCCGATGTGCTACCGATCTTGAACGTGCCACAGAAGACACTTGTTTCGGCTAGCCCTCCTGGCCGGAATACCGCCGTTCCAGATCCTCGATTTGCGGAACCTCCGTCAACCGTTGCCACTCTTGAAAATCGATCATCTGATCGAGCCAGGAGGAAATGTCACCATCCCGCTTGAGATCGGTCAAAAGTTCCTTGATCCCGTGTATAGCGAAAAAAAGTGTATGTGCGGGGTAGATCACAAGGCGATAACCAAGCTCTTTTAGGCGAGACACATGCAAATGAGGGGCCTGCCCGCTCGATGAGACGTTATATAGTAGGAGGCCGGGAACTTCCTTTGCGACGCGGATGCCCTCCTCCTCCGTTCGCATACCATTCACGAAAATCATGTCCGCCCCGGCCTCCCGATAGGCCTGCGCGCGTGCGATAGTTTCGTCCAGATCCCGGGCGCCCAGCATTTCCGTACGAGCGATTAAGAGAAGATCCGGATCCCGCCGGGCATCCACCGCAGCTTGTATCCGCTGCGTCATATCCGTTGGGGAAACCAGCGTGTGCCCAGTGAAATATCCGCATTTCTTCGGAAAGGTCTGATCCTCGATATGTAACGCCGCCACACCGGCGCTCTCCAACTCCATTACCGTTCTGCGAACATTGATGGGGTTTCCAAATCCCGTGTCCGCATCGCAAATAACGGGGATTCCCGCTGATTCCACCGTATATCGCGCCGCGGCCACCACCTCCGACAGGGTGACGAGGCCAACGTCGGGTTGACCGTAGAGACCGGCCGCAATTCCCGCGCCCGTAAGATAAACTGCGGAAAAACCCGCCTCCGCTACGAGCCGGGCAACGATGGGACTAAACGCGCCCGGCGCCATGACCACATCTTCCCCATCGAGGAGCTTACGAAGGGCTCCAGCGGGCGATGTCATTTCAGGCACGCCGTCACCTCCCGAATATCTGCTACTTTTTCGAGTTCGACCAATTTTCGAAAAACCCCCATAGCCGCCTCTTTACCGTAGCGACTGCCCGTGCAACCGAGGAATTTCTCCTTTAACTCTTCCAGTGTAATCGGCCGTCCCTTGCTGCCCCGGTTATTAAGACGCCAGACCCGGGTTTGGAGAGTACGTCCGTCTTTCAATTCAAGGGTAACATCCGTAAATTCTTTATCCAAAAAAGTCTCATAGCCACGAAGCTCCGGATGGACGACTGTCTCCACGCATCCCATAATCTGCTGCATCCCGGATTCACGCACTCTTTCGTCGTTAAAATGACTCATCTTGACGCTTCCTTCCCGCATAGCAGTGGCGACACAGAAGGGAATTGAAAATTTGGCCTCATAGCCGTTCTCCGGATGATCGAAGTTCATGGTCTTGGGGACCAGTTCATGGACCGCAATTTGGCCTCGCCGGAGATCCTCTGTGAAGACCCCATGCTCTTTCTTGAGGTCAAGCACTCCATCCAAACCGGAATGAATCAGACCGCAACAAGGATACACCTTAATGACCAGTCCCGGATCGACCAGATCGTAAGGCTCACCAAGTCCGGAAAGCATCGCGCTTAAATCATAATTGCCCTTTCCATTGAAGGCGTTGCAAAATCCCCAATTCGTTTCCAAGACGCTCTCGTGGGCCGAGAACCCATTTTGAACCAGCCTTGCAGCGGCGACTCCGTTCCGGGCCGCTTTACCCACATGAAACGGGTTGATCATGTTTCCGACCATCGTGCGCACGCCTGACGCCTCGGAGGCAGCCACTCCAATAACATATCGCATTTGGAGGACATCGAGATTCAGAAGCTTTCCGACGGCGACAGAAGCGCCGAAATGCGCAAGCGTAGAGGTCGAATGCCAACCGTTGGCATAGTGATACACCCCCAGGCCACGCGCGATACCCGCTTCCACTTCGTAGCCGGCAACAAACGCCTCGAGTAACTGCCGGCCGGACAGACCATCTTCCTCCTCCGCCACAGCGAGGAGGGCGAAAAAAATCGGAGAGGTCACAAAACCGCTGACGGTCAAACTGATGTTGTCGTTATCAAGGGCATGAGCAGCGGCGGCGTTGGCCAGGGCCGCACCGGGAGCTGCCAGATCCATGCCGCATCCGAGGACCGTAGCAGATCCCGGACCGTAGTCTTTGACCAATACTTTGCGAATAATTTCTACAGTGGATTCCTCCAGGCCGGATATCACCGCCCCCATTGAGTCGGCAATGGCAAATTTCGCCTGCCGAATTACATCCTCCGGGATTTTTTCGTATTTCATCTCCACCGCAAACTCGGCCAGCCTTTTCGTCACTTCCACTCAATCGTCTCCCTGCAACATCGGCACAATCATGGATGAAGCAAACCTAAATTGAGAAAACAGTCTCCATTGGTACGATCACGCAAACGACCCAGGGCACGTTAGCGGTCCGGCATCCCGTGGTGCGTTATCAATATTTCAAGGTGTCTTTGAATGACGCCATAATAACATAAAATCTAGAGCAACCGTGTTTCGGGGATCAACATACCGCACGGACTTTTTACTTACTGCAAACATAATTTCACGCACCGGGAAAGGATAAACGGGGTTGTCCCGCTTTCTGTAAAAATTAAAGAATGGCCCTAGGAGCAATACAGCCTCTTCCACTTTGAGTTTTCCGTCAATCCGATCGTCGTTCCACGCTAGGGCGGAGCTAAGATAGGACATGCCCTGACACCCCCGCGCCCGGTGGAATCCACTTTCGGCATTCCATCGGGCAACGCCATCCAGCGCAGGATCATCTCCCCTCCCCTCCAGCGCCTTACCCGGCGGTTCAATCCCCTGGCCCTCTTGGCTTGCAGATATTCTTCTGGCAATCTGTCCTCATCGGCTGCTCCTTAATATTAGGGTTGACGACATCTCCCGATCGTCTCATCGGGGCAAGGAGCCGTCATTCGAATTTCAACAGCCTTCGGGTGCTATGCTGGTTATATTGTTTTTCATTGGCCTCTTTACTGAAAAAGCTGGTAGTAAAACAACAACTTAGATTTTTTCTTGAATATTGCGGCTTATTCCATCGTACGCCTGGGGAGGGCATGTTTTGAGCGATTCTAATAATAATTCAGTGGATGTGTTGGTTGTCGGCGCCGGGAACGCGGCAATCACCGCCGCCCTCGCGGCGCATGCGGAGGGCGCGAAAGTGGCGGTCCTCGAGAAATCCGACAAAGCGCTCCGGGGCGGAAACACGCGCTTCACCGGCGGCATTTTCCGGCACACCTACAATGGCCCGGGCGACCTCCTCCCTATCGTTATGGACAATGACAACGCGGACGACGTTATCGTCAAACCCTACACCCGCGATGACTATCTGGGCGACATGGCCCGGGTGACGGGCGGGCGCTCCGACCCCGAACTCACCGATGTCCTGATTGATCGCTCCTACGACACCGTGCGCTGGATGGCCGATCTCGGCGTGCCCTTCGAGTTCAGCCGGGTTGTCGGCGGCGTAAGCGGGTCCGAAAAAGTCACGCTCGCCCCCGGCGGCGCGATTCGCAGCCTGCACGAGGGCGTGGGCCTCTCGGCCAACCTGTTCCGCCTGCTGGACGAAGCGGATATACCCGTCTTCTACGAGACCCGGGCCCACCGGATCGTGACTGACAATAGCGGAAAAGCGGCGGGCGTCGAGGTGCGCGGCCCCGAAGGCGGGCGGACGATCAACTGCCGGGCGCTGGTGATTGGCAGCGGTGGCTTCCAGGCCAGCCCCGAGATGCGAACCTCCTACATGGGCCCGGACTGGAGCCTCGTCAAGGTGCGCGGAACCCGGTTCAACACGGGCGACCTGACGCGCGCCGCCATCGACATCGGCGCGCAGAGCTATGGCGAATGGTCGGGCTGTCACGCGACGCCCATCGACTCCGACTCGCCGACCTACGGCGATCTCAATCTCACCGACAAGACAAACCGGCTCTCCTACCTCTATGGGGTGATGCTGAATCTCGAAGGCGAGCGCTTCGTCGATGAGGGCGAGGATCTGGTTCTTTACACCTACGCCAAGATGGGCCGGGAAATTCTCAAACAGCGCAACGCGGTCACGTTTCAGGTGTTCGATCAGAAGACGGTGCCGCTCCTCGAACCCCGCTACAGCACCGGGGTTCCCATCGAGGCGGACACCATCGAAGAGCTGGCCGAAAAGGTGGATGAAAAGTTCGGCCGCATGGGCTTCGGCAAGGCGAAATTCATCCAGTCCCTCCATGACTTTAACGCCGCCGTACAGGAAGGCGAGTTCGATCCAACATTGAAGGACGGGAAGGCCACAAAGGGGCTGAATCCGGAAAAGACGAACTGGGCGGCGAAGATCGACGAGCCACCCTATGTCGTCTACGGCGTCTCCCTCGGAATCACCTTCACCTTCGGCGGGATTCGCATCAACACGGACGCGGAAGTGCTCGATCACCTGGAGCGGCCGATTCCCGGCCTTTTTGCAACGGGCGAGGCCACGGGCGGGTTTTTCTACATCAACTACCCCGGCGGCGCGGGGCTGATGCGCGGGGCCGTCTTCGGCAAAATCGGCGGGACCAACGCCGCCTCCGCGGCGAGAGACGATTGATCGATGCAAGATAAAAAGGCAACTCCGGATCGGCCCACCGGTGTCACTGAACGCCTCTGCCGAACTATCGCCGAAATCGGCTCGGACTCTATTCCCGAGGAAGCCGTCAATGTAGCCAAGCGAGTAATTCTGGACGGCATCGCGGTCGCGATCGCAGGCGTCCACGAGGAAGGTCCTCGAATCGCGGCGGATCATATTCGCAGTCTCGGCGGAACGGGCGATTCCGTCGTCCTCGGAATGGGTTTTCGGGCCAATCCGGTATCCGCGGCTCTCGTCAACGGCATTTCGATCCACATCCTCGATTTTGAGCCGATGTGGATGCCTCCAACCCACGCGGTTTCGCCCTCGCTGCCCTCGGTCCTTGCGGCCGCTGAAATGAAAAAGGCGAACGGCCGCGAGGTCGCCGCCGCCTTCGTCAAGGCCTGCGAGATACAAGGACGCCTCAACCTCGCGGGAAAACTCCTCGCACCGGCGCTTCTCGTTCACCATCCGCCGGGCTACCTGGGCGTGATGGGGTCTGCCGTAGGCGCGGGGCAACTGCTCGGTCTGAGCCCCGAGCAGCTGCAAAACGCCCTGGGCATCGCCGCCTCCCGGGCGGGAAGCCTCATCGGCAACATCGGTTCCATGACCAAGGCCACTCATTGTGGCTACTCTGCCTCGTTGGGATTGGAATCGGCTATGCTCGCGGCGCGGGGCTTTACGGGGAACCCTTCAATCATTGAAGCGGAAAACGGATACCGGGACGCTTTTTTCCTCGAAGAGTTCGACTTCGAAGCACTTCTGAGTTTCGGTAAACCCTACCGCATGGTAGACCCCGGCTTCGCCATCAAGCAATTTCCCTCCCAATATCCTTCCCATTTCGCCATTACCGCCGCGCTGGATAGCCAAAAGAAAATCTCCGATGCCTCCGAAATCGAATCCGTCGAGATCGTCGGCCCCGCCATGAACTATGTGAATCGGCCCTCGCCCGGAACCGGCATCGAAGGAAAATTCAGCTTTCAATACGTCGCCGCCGCCGCGCTTCTGGATGGAGAGATCATAATCGATACCTTCACCGACGAACGCCTACAAAAGTCGGATATTCAGGAACTCCTCGGCAAAATCACATTCGTCCAATCCAAAGACATCCCCATAGGCATGGACAAGATGCATGTGGAAATAACGGTCACACTCAAAAACGGTGATAGCATCAGGGATCGATGCGACGGCCCGAAAGACTTCTGGGGAGCGCCCAAGCTCACCAAGGAAGAGCATCTGAAGAAAATCCGGGGCTGCCTGCGGTCACAGCTAGATGAATCCGCCTCCGAACGATTGATTGCTCTCTGCGATTCGTTGGAAAATCTTTCATCGGACGAAATGGGGAAACTCATCGAAATTGCAGGTTGTTTCAAAAATTCCTAAATCAACCGGACGGGAGGCGTTTCATGTCTTCACCCACACTCGACATTGCCCATTTCATCAACCGGATTACGTTCGACGCCCTTCCCGAAAACCTGCGTTCTATAATAAATAAATTTCTTTTGGACGCCGTGGGTTGCGGGCTATACGGAGCAACCACCCGGTCGGGCCGGATTCTCGCCGAGCATGTAATGGACAAGGGAGGCAGGGAGGAAGCGTCCCTCTGGGGCCGGGGCTGGCGCGGCCCCGCCGAAAGCGTCGGTCTGTGCTTGGGCACATGGATGCACGCCTACGAGTTGGATGACTACCACAGCGGCGCCAAGCTCCATGTCGGTGTGCCGGTATTCGCCGCCGCCATCCCTTTAGCGGAGTTTTTGGGGTCCGACGGCAAAACATTCACGGCGGCCGTCGTAGCCGGATACGAGACGTCGATTCGCGCTAGCCTGGCGGCGGGGTCGCTTAATATCCGAAATCGCGGGTTTCATATTACCGGCCTGTGCGGCACCTTCGGTGCGGCAGCGGCGGCCTGCCGCTTGCTCGAACTCGACCCGGAAACAACGGCTAACGCGCTGGGCTTGGCCGGAACGCAATCCGCGGGCCTGTTTGCCTTCAATAGCGACGGCTCGGAAACCAAACGGTTTCACGGCGGCCGGGCGGCGCAGTCCGGCCTCATGGCGGCGGACCTCGCCAGCCGGGGCTTCACCGGACCGAAACAGGTTTTCGAGTACGGCGACGGCGGTTTTATCTCGGCTTTCAGCGGTTCCGGGGATATCTCTTTGCTCACCGAAGAACTCGGCTCGCGCTGGGAGATGTTAAACACTTCCATCAAACCTTATTGCTGCTGCGGCAGCACTCACTCCACAATCGACGCCATCCTGGAACTCCGCGAAAAGCATAACCTGAGGCCGGAGGATGTGGATGAAATCGAAATTTTCAATCACAGCGTTGTCGAGAAGCAGTGTAGCTGGAAATACGAACCATCAACCACACTGAGCGCCCAGATGAACATCGAATACTGCGCTGCCATCTCGCTGGCGGACGGTGCGGCCGGACCGGCCCAATTTTCCGAGGAGCGCTTCTCCGACTCCGAAGTCGTTGCCTTGGCGCATAGGGCGCGCTTCACGGTCGACCCCGAGATCGAAAAAATCTACCCCCACCAATTCCCCGGAAAGGTCATCGTCCGGACCCGGGGCGGGCAGACCTATACCAGCTATCGGCCGGGGCCCAAGGGCTCGCCGCTAAACCCCATGGGGTTCGATGATATCGCCGAAAAATTCCGGTGGGTCACCGGGAACGTCATCGACAGCGGCACGCAAACCCATCTCATCGAGGTGGCGCAAAAAATCGATCAAATGGAATCTATGGAACCTCTTCCGGGACGGCTTGCCGCCCCGATTCAGGCGTCGCAAGCGTGACATGCAATGATTGAGACGGGCAATCATCCACCAAACGGAGAAAATCCATGGAAACGATGAGCGATAAACTTTCCACATTTACCGCCAACCTCCGCTTTGAGGACATCCCCTCCCAGGTCATCGAAAAGGTTAAGCTCCACGTTCTCGACGCTTTGGGAATCGCGCTTGCGTCCACCGAGGAGCCCTACGCCGAAGGAATCATCTCGCTGGTGCGGGACTGGGGCGGAACGCCTCAAGCCACGCTCTGGCATCATGGAGATAAATTACCCGCCGCGCATGCCGCCATGGCGAATGGAAGCCTCGTGCACGGCATCGATTTTGACGACACACACACCGGCTCCATCACGCACGTGAGCGCCTGCGTGGTGCCCACAGCCATCGCCGTGGGAGAGGCGTGCGCCGCCAATGGCCGGGAAATTCTTGCGGCCATGGTGGCGGGCTACGAACTCATCGCCCGCGTGGGCGGCGCCATGGAGGGAGGATTTCACGCAAAAGGATTCCATGCGACACCGATATGCGGCGCCTTCGGAGCCGCGGCGATTGCGGGCCGCCTATGGGGCCATGACCCAGCCACCATAGCCAATGCGCTCGGAACGGTCGGCAGCCAAGCCTCCGGCATCCAGGAATTTCTCGACGACGGCTCCTGGGCGAAACGCTTTCACCCCGGCTGGGCCTGCCACGCGGGAATTACCGCCACCCAGCTCGCAGGCCACGGATTTATCGGCCCGCGAAAGATATTCGAGGGCCGATTTGGCCTGTACGCCACTCATGTTCAGGACGCCGAGTACGACCCCGAAGCCCTGGCGGGCGGCCTGGGGGAGCGGTGGGAGACGCAGAACATCTCCTTCAAGCCCTATCCCTGTTGCCATTTCAATCACGCTACCATGGATGCGGCAAAAAATTTGGTCCGTGAGACCGGTATCGCACTGGGAAATATCGACTCTATCGAGGCCATCATCCCCGAGCCGATCGCCCACATCGTATGCGAGCCGATCGAACTCAAGCGCAAGCCAAATACCTCTTACGCCGCGCTTTTCAGCCTCCCCTACTGCGTAGCGCTGGCCGCGGCGAAAGGCAACGCAACTCTCGATGACTTCAAGGAAGAGAATCTAAACGATCCGGAAGTCCTCGAACTCGCCGGAAAATTCAGCTACGCCACCGTCGCATCGGACCGTTTTCCGAGGTACCTGCACGGAGGCGTCCGGATGAAGCTATCGGACGGGCGCATCCTGGAGAGGGAGGAGCCCATCAACTGGGGGAACCCGGAAAATCCAATGGAAAAAAAAGATGTCGAGGAGAAATTTCGCCGGAACGCTGAACATGCACTGCCGCCTGACGGGATACAACGCATCATCGATGCCGTAGCGCATCTGGATGAAATGGCGAGCCCCGCCGAATTGGTTTCAGCCTGTTGCGATTAGCTGGGTGTACCCCGAAAAAATTCCATCCTGTACATGGCGAATTTCTAATTCACCACTCACAGGCCAATTTATGCCAAATGAACAGCCCCGGAGAATATGAAAGTGGCCGGTTGATCCGGGGCATCCCCGCAAAGACAGGACAAAGGGGCGTCAGGCCGGGGCCGGAGAAAAATCGGGGAGACTGTTTGGCGGTGGGGAGAGTCTGCCGCAAACCTTTCTCTGCCAAATTCCCTGTTTAACAGGGAAAATACAGGGAATTTTTACGTTTTTGAGGGCTTATTTCCCCAAAATCTCCAAGATTCGCCTGTGTTTAAAGGGATTCAGGGTTTTCACCCCGGAAACCGAACAGGGAATTATCAGGGAAACGGGCGAACGGGGATATTTATACGCATTTTTACAAATACTTATATAAGTTCAATCTGGTCAGTCTAATTTTAATAAGGCAATAATAAGGTTTCTGTAGACAACCCAATAGGGCTAAATAAAAGACATTAGGGAACCTCTAAAAACCGCCTAACTTCCCCCGATTTTGTGTTATCGCAGCATTTTAGCCACAATTCATACCCGTTTTCCATTTT
>NYYB01000200.1 GCA_002685755.1 Nitrospinota bacterium | reverse complement strand
ATCATTCAATATTAATATAGGCATGTTTTTTTCTCGAAAGGAGGCCAACCATGCCCCGTTCAATCAATTGGATGTCTCAGAGAACGAGAAGCTCTCTTTTAGGCGTGGCGCTCTCCGTTCTTGTGCTTTTCACCGCTGGATGCTCCGAAGAGGAGAAAAAGCCTGTTGTATCCGCAAACCTATGCCTCACACTTCCGAACGGAATGGTGCTCGGTCCCTACGATACGGACAAAGAGTGCCAAACAGCCCGGGATAACATGCCCGACGGCAAATGCCATATTTGCAAGAACGCCGAAAAGAAAAATAAATAACCGGATTTAGGCGGATTTTCGATACCCGGTTTTGCACGGACCACATCATTTTTTCCTTGCCCCAAAGAGAGCGGGTGAATACAATCTATGGGTCTACCCGGATATACGACTTAGGCGAGTACCATTAGAAAGGCTGCAAGAATGCCGGTCATGGTCGAAGCGCGAGATGTTCAAAAATTCTATGGGGATTTTCAGGCCTTGTGCGGGGTATCGATGGATATCCAGGAGGGCGAGGTAGTCGTCATCTGTGGGCCAAGCGGTTCGGGGAAAAGCACTTTTCTCAGGTGCATCAACGGCCTTGAGAGGATACAGGGGGGCGACATTGTCGTGGACGGCCTTTCTGTGGCCGACCCCAAAACCAACATGACCGAGCTCCGCTCCGAGGTGGGAATGGTTTTTCAGCAATTCAACCTCTACCCTCACATGACAGCCCTTCAAAACATCTCGATTGCCCCCATCAAAGTGCGCGGCTCGAATCGACCCGATGCCGAAAAGGTGGCGCATGAACTTCTGGGCAAGGTGGGCATCCCCGAAAAGGCGGACAGCTATCCTTCCGAGCTCTCCGGCGGCCAGCAGCAGCGCGTTGCGATCGCGCGTGCGCTGGCGATGAACCCCAAGGTGATGCTCTTCGACGAGGCCACGAGCGCCCTTGACCCGGAAGTCATTCACGAGGTTCTTAACGTCATGCTCGATTTGGCTCGCGACGGTATGACGATGGCCGTCGTCACGCATGAAATGGGTTTCGCGAAAGAGGTGGCGAATCGGGTGGTCTTCATGGACGAGGGGCTAATCGTCGAGACGGGCGACCCGAACGTGTTTTTTTCCAACCCCAAAGAAGAGCGATCCAAGCAATTTCTCGAAAAAATTCTGTAGTCCTGCCCCGTTCGAATCGCCTCCGATTTATACCGCCGTTGTATCCTCGATGGCGCCGGGCCTTTGCCCGAGGCGGTTGCCCAGCTGTGAAAGCGAGAAACAACAAACGAAATAGACGACGGCGATGAAGGTGAATACCGCGAACGAGGCGTTTTCGCGGCCGTTTACGATGGTTCCCGCGCGGAAGAACTCGATCACTCCGATGACGAAAGCCAGCGATGTGTTCTTGAACAGGGCCACCGAGCGGTTCACGATGGCCGGCGCCATGTTGCGCAAGGCCTGGGGGAGCACGATGTAGCGCATCGCCTGGACGTAGGTAAGGCCCGTGGAGTAGCCCGCCGCCATCTGTCCCCTCGGAACCGAACCGAGCCCGGCCCGGACGATTTCGGCTGCATAGGAGCCGTTATGAATCATCAGGGCCCACATCGCGGCCCAGAACGGGCTCAAGGCAAAGCCCACGAGGGGCCGGCTCAGGAAGTAAACCCAGACAACGAACATTAGCCCTGGCGTTCCCCGGATCAGCTCCACCACCACTGCGGCCGGGCCACGGAGCCACCAGAGCCTAGAAAAACGCATGGAGCCGAAAACGATGGCGAAAATCCAGCACCCCGCCCAACTCAGCGCGAACAATTGTAGCGTCAGGCCGAATCCCTGAACGAAGAATCCGAGATTCTCGGGTATGACGTGCCACTTCCAAAACGATTCCAAAGGAATTCTTCCTACGTGGGCCGGCTCAGGTGGCCGAGCGCACCTTCAGGCCGAGCACCCGCTGGCCGCCATAAATCACTCCCACCGTCATCATCGTCAAAAGCAAGAAAAGCAACGTGCCGCTGGTATAGGCCTCGAATCCGGCGAAGGTCTCTTCTTCGATTTTCTGCGAGTAAAACATCAGGTCGGTGATGGCGATCGTCATCGCCACCGCGGAATTTTTGATGATGTTAAGCACCTGGCTCGACATGGGCGGGATGACGATGACCAGCGCCTGGGGCAAGATGATATGCCGCCAGGTCTGGTAGCGCGACAGCCCGGTGGAGAATGAGGCTTCCCACTGCCCCTTCGGAATCGAGCGAATGCCGGACCGGACCACCTCCCCCATATAGGCGCCGGTATAGAGCGAGAGGCCCAGAATGCAGGCGAAGATGCTTGGGATCAGCACCAGGGTCCCGAACGGTTCGTTTATGAACACGTTGACGAGCTCCTGGAGGCCGAAATAGGCCCACCACATCTGGACGAGGAGCGGGATGTTCCGGAAGACTTCCACATAGCAGGTCGAGAAGACGCGGATCCAGCGGATTTCCGTTGTCCGCCCGATCCCGCAAAAAACGCCGAGAGTCAGACTGATGACGAGCGACCAGGCGAAGATGTACATTGTCATCCCAGCGCCCTTCAGGAGAAACCCCCTGTAGTCCCAGATGACGCCCCAGCGCCACTGATACTCGAACTCGGTCTCAAAATCGAAGGGCCACAGGTTGAAGACGAAATACCAAACGGCGAAGACCGCCACGCTCCCCCAGGCGAGGAGGAAGGCCTTGCGCTCACTGGGCGATTCGAAGGGCTGCCATCGGCGGGCCTTCGCCATGGCGCCGGATACCCAGCCTCGGTTTTCGCCGCTCATGCGCACCTCATCCGCGGCGTGGCGGCCGCCCCCCGTCGAGGAGCGGCCGCTTGCCGGTTCATTGCAGCAATTAGATTGAAGCGCAACTTATTTCGGATACCAGGGAAGCGTGAAATCCGGATCCCGGCCGAACCACTTTCGCCAGATCGCGTGATAGCGCTTGGTCTCCCAGAGCTCGAGGAGAACCTCGTTGACGAAATCGCGCCAGTCGGAATCGTTTTCCCGAAGACCCATCCCGTAAGGCTCGATGGTGTAGAGCTTGCCCGGAACGACGAGGTCCGGATTGTTCTTCGCCATCCACTGCAGCAGGATGTCGTCGGTGACCATGGCGTCCACTTTTTTCTGTTTCAGGGCGAGAAGGTTCTCGGTGTGTTCCTGGAAGGGAACGACGGTCGCCTTGGGCTGGACCTTGAGCAAGTTGGGTCCCGCGTTCCCGCCCTGAACGGCGGCCACGCGCTTGCCGGCGAGCTGGGAGATATGCTTGATGCCCGTATCCTTGCGGGTGATGAATCGCTGGCCCGTGATGAGATAGTGCATCGAAAAATCGATGACCTTATCGCGAGAGCGCTTATGCGTCATGGTGGCGGCGATGAGATCGACGTTTCCGTTGACAATGAGCGGAATCCGCGTTTTCGAGAGCGCCTGGACGAACTTGGTCTTAACGCCCAGTTTTTTGGCGATTTCCTTCACCAGGTCAACGTCGAACCCGTCGGGCTTGCCGGTTTTTTTGTCGATGAAGCCCATCGGCGGGAAATCGAACTTCACCCCCGCGACGAGCACCCCCCGCTTTTTCACCTTTGCTAATGTCGATTCGGCGGAGTATGAATTCGGCACCGCCAAAAACGCTACGGCTACAACCAAACTGAATAACGCCAACGCAATCCGTTTCATTGCTCCCCTCCTTAATTTTGGAAAACGGGACAACACATCGAAACAGCGGGTGAAACCCGAGTATCCCCTCTCTTTTCAAGTCAGCCTCTCATCAAAAGGAATTACGACTACTATTCTAAATAGTGGGTGTTGTTGTCAAGAGATAATTTCTGTCCTTGACTGTCCGGGGATATTCACCCGGAACTGAGTCAGGGGGCTATTTTCCGTGAACGAATCCATCATGGCTCCGACGGCCAGGCGGCTTGTCGAAAAGGTGTTGGCCGTTCGGCCTGGGGAGAGGGTGCTCCTTCTCACCGACCCGACCCGGCCCGCCTCGATCACACGGGCGCTCGCCCGCGCCATATCGGCCGCCGGAGGAGAGTTGGCACTCATGTACATGGACCCGGTCACGATGGGCGGCGTCGAGCCACCCGGCCATGTTGCCGCGGCCATGAAAGCCTCAGAGTGCATCTATCTCCAAGGGAGCTTCGCGGCAACGCACACCGATGCCGTCCGGGAGGCCCTTGCAGCCGGAGCGCGTGTGGTGGACATGTGGGGTTTCGAGGAGGAAATGATGACTGTCGGCGGAGCGGTGGCGGACTACGAAGAGATTGGCGGAATCACCCGAAAGCTTGGAGAGAGGTTGAATGCAGCCCGAGAGGGCCGATTTACCACGCCGGATGGATGCGACATGACTTTTTCGCTTGAGGGAAGAGAGTGCGTCGAATTCAACGGAATCGCGGCCGAGCCGGGTCAGATCACCGCCTGCCCGGATGGTGAGGGAGCGATTGGCCCGGTTGAAGGATCGGCGGAAGGTGTCATGGTCAATCCTGTGTCCGTCGAACACGGAGAATTGGGGTTCGTCTCAGAGCCCATGCGGCTTGAAGTATCCGGTGGTTATGTGAAATCGGTGACCGGCAGTCCAACTGCCGAGCGATTCTGGCGAATACTTGAGGAAGGTGGAAATGCGGCGTGCAACATTGCAGAATTCGCAGTGGGAACCAACCCCGGATGCCGGAAGAGCGTTACTTTGCGAGAAGCTAAAACGGCATGGGGCACTTGTCATATGGCGGTAGGGGACAACAGAACCTTGGGAGGAAGTATTTTTGCTCCGTTGCATGTGGATATGATTTTTCATCATCCCACGGTGTGGCTGGACGAACAGATCATTGTCCGGGATGGGGAGATCGTTGGCCTCTGAACCCGAGAAGTGGATAGCAGAATAATTTCTGGATGACCTGATTGTTTCAAAATCCTTTCCATGGTTCCATTTAATTCGCCATGCACAGGCAATTCATAACCCGGGAATCAAAATATTAAACGCTCACCAGAAAAACCACCCCTGCCGTAGCGATGAACCCGCCAGCGGCCTCATGCCAATGCATGCCGGATATGCCCGCCCGGCGTATGACACTTCCCGCCCCTGAGCCCGTTACGAGCAGGATCGATGTCGCCAGGATAAATCCCACGCTATAAAGCGCGGGCAGAACGGCTTGCGGAATTTCCGCGCCATGAGCGTAACCGTGAAAAACGGCGAAAAAGCCGGCCATCCCAAAACCGGTCACCACATCCGTATTCCACGACAGCGCAATGACAATACCTACAACAAGAACCGAAAGCGCAATTCCCGCTTCCGCAAAGGGCAGCGATATTCCGATCATCCCCGCCACGCCGCCTACAAGCGTCATTGTGACAAACAACGCGGGCAGTTTCCAAGCCGTGTCTTTTCCCATCTGCCCGGCCCAGAGGCCCACTCCCAGCATGACCAGCACATGATCGAGACCGCCGAGGGGGTGAAGGAAACCTGCGCCGAACATCGTGCCATAGGCACCGAAGGTATGCGCTTCCGATACGCCGGCAAACCCCAGAACAGTCAAAGCCGAAAAAGCCGCGGTACAATATTTTCGAATCATTCCTTTCGCCTCCACCGGTTAAAATTTTCTTAAACGAACCGCCTTTCGGCCCAAAACCGAACGACGTGCAACATTCCAAATCTCATCGAACGCCCACCTGAGTCTGACGGGAGACTCGGCCAGCCAGCGCACCATTATCCCGGGGCCTTCAAGACGGCAGGCGCCCCCCGAAACACCTTCCGCGTCCGACATAATTTCCTCCAGTTCCTCGGTTGCCTTGTCCAGCACGGAATCTTTTCCCCCAAGCACAAAAAAAGACCCCAGATAGGGATAGGGCTCGAACAGGCCCAGCGAGCATGGGTCCATCCGATCCGGGCGAATCTCCATGGCATCGGTTAACAAGGGGGCGCCGTTTAGCCTCGCATCGACACGGAGCGCCACCTCCGTATAATCGAACGATTCACCCATTGCAACTCTGCCCTGATAAATGGTCTCGCCATAAAGCAAGCGCGCGCCTTCGGCAAGTTCCAGCGCAACCTCCTGTTGGTAATGGGAACCCGCGAACGGAATGATCGGATCCGGAATAAGCTCGAGCACCGAATCTTTTTCCATTCGGATTCTCGTCCGGGAAACCACCGGCTCGCCCACCGTTCGGTATATTCGGGTCGCTCCCTGCGTAGTGCAGAGAACTTGCGCCCCCTCGCCCAGGGAAATCTCCGTTTCCAGGAGATCCCCGCCAACCGAGCCGCCTGTCGGGTTAATCAATGTGAGGTGGGCAGGCTCCTCTCCTTCGGGATAAAGTGGCCGGATAATCTGGAGAGGAACCCTGAAATAACTGTCTCTGAGAATGGTTCGCCCGCGAGAGCGCTCGAACCGGGCACTCGCGTAGCCATGCCGGCCGATCTGGGGGGGCTCCAGTGCCGGGGCGACGATGTTCATACTTCCACGAACAGGACTTCGGTTTCGATCCAGTGAATCACCTCGACCAGCCCTTCCTCTGATTTCAGGTTGGTGAACAGGAAGGGTTTTTCGCCACGCATTTTTTTCGCGTCACGTTCCATCACCTCGAGACTAGCGCCGACCAGCGGCGCCAGATCGGTTTTGTTGATCAGCAACAACTCGGATCGCGTGATGCCTGGGCCTCCCTTTCGGGGAATTTTGTCTCCCGCTGACACGTCGATGACATAAATCGAAGCGTCAACCAACTCGGGGCTGAACGTCGCCGCGAGATTGTCCCCGCCGCTCTCGATGAAAAGAATGTCGAGGGGTGCGTGTTTCCGCATCAGGTGCTCCGTCGCCTCGCGATTGAGCGAAATATCCTCCCGGATAGCCGTATGCGGGCATCCGCCCGTTTCGACCCCCTCTATCCGATCGGGCGGGAGCGCGCCGCTTTGCGTGAGGAACTGGGCGTCCTCCTTGGTATAGATATCGTTGGTAACCACGGCGATAGAGTATTTGCCGCGAAGCGACTGGCAGAGCTTGTCCACCAATGCGGTCTTACCCGAGCCGACGGGGCCGCCCACCCCGATCTTTACCGGTTTCCTGGACATATTTTTCTCCTATGACACAAAAAGCCGGGTATATAGCCGTTGGTGCGCCATCGCCCGTATCTCGTGGCCGGGGCCCAACGAGCAGGCCGCTTCGAGCGGTCGTACCATCGCCTCATTCATCGCGCCGGAGGCCGCGATTTCGAGAGAAGCGATCAACCGCTGGCCGTCCGTCTGTCCCAGCGGGATAAGGCGCACTGCGGCAGAGACCAGGCCCGACACAGTCCCGTAGCAATAAGATTCAAGTGCTTGCTCACGGGAAAAACCCAGCGCCTGGGCCGTCACACCAAAGGAAAGAGGATAGTGGCCGGGAGAGTTTCCGGCCCGCACCTCGCTCTCGTACCGGATAAGAAATTCGTTCTCCACGTAGCCCACTGCCGTTCTCAAAAACTGCCTGCCCACGCTTTTGCTCGCATCCCGGAGAGAAGCCACCGGTCTTGCGGCGGAAAGCGCCATATCGAGCGCCATCAATCCTGCCAGAGCCTCCCTTTCCAAATAATTCCAGGCTTCCCGAAGATACACTCCGTCGAGCGTGGCCACACTGGCGGAAAGAATATTTTCGATGAACTCGGCCAGTGAATCCGCATCGGAAATTGTTCCTTCTTGAACATAAGTCTCCAGCCCCAGCGAATGAGCGAAAGCCCCGCGCGGAAAAGCGGAGTCGGAGATTTGCAGCAGACGAAACAGAGATTTGTCAGTCATCGGTTAGTGGTGGTGAGAGTGAAAAGCGCCGAAACCGTGTGTGAATGGTTCGGTGGCCCGCCCGCGCCGAACACCCAGCTTCTTGAAGTACTCTTCGATAACACTGTCATACGGCGTCAGTACCCGCTCTTTCTCCACAGCGACCGGGGCATGCCGGTTCCCGACCTGATAGGCAATTCGGGCAAGCTCCTCCGCCGAATTGGCATATAACACCAGAACATCCTCCGGGATGGTGCTTACCGCCACAACTCGCTCGCCATCCTCAAAAAGAACATCACCCTCGGCGAGCGCCTGCCCGGTCGGCAGGGCGATTCCGAACTCGGTTCCGGCGTCGGACTTCACCCGCTGGCGGTTCCTCAGGCGATCCTCCCAGCCAAGGGCCACCCGTTCCACGCGGCGCGGCTCATCCTCGGCCAGCTTTCCGATAAGCTCTTCAACGACAATCATGATTTTACCTAAAAGAGGAAATAACGCTGGGCCATCGGAAGGACCTCCGCTGGCTCGCAGGCGAGAATCTCCCCATTCGCCTTGACGACATAGGTCTCGGGGTCCACTTCGATTTCCGGCAGATAATCGTTCAGACGCATGTCTTTTTTCCCGATGGAGCGGCAATTCGAAACGGGGGCGACGATTTTCCGAAGACCGAGTTCTCCGCCCAATCCGGCCTCAGCGGCCGCCTTGGATACGAACGCATACGCAGTTGCCCCGATCGCACCGCCCATTGCGCCGAACATCGGTCTGCCGAGAACCGGCTGAGGTGTCGGAATAGAGGCGTTGGCGTCTCCCATCGCGGCGTGAGCGATGAATCCGCCCTTCACGATGACCTCGGGCTTCACGCCGAAAAAGGCGGGACTCCAAAGCGCGAGGTCCGCCATCTTGCCCACTTCGACAGAGCCGACATATTCCGAGATGCCGTGCGCGATGGCCGGGTTGATCGTGTACTTCGCCACATAGCGCCTGGCGCGGAGATTGTCGTTTTCTCCCGTCTCTTCGGGCAACCGCCCGCGCTGGCGCCTCATTTTATCGGCAGTCTGCCAGGTGCGGATAATCACCTCGCCCACGCGCCCCATCGCCTGAGAATCCGACCCCATGATGGAGAACGCTCCCAAGTCGTGAAGTATATCCTCGGCGGCGATGGTTTCCGCGCGGATACGGGATTCGGCGAAAGCCACGTCCTCGGGGACCTTGCTGTCGAGGTGGTGGCAGACCATCAACATATCCAGATGCTCGTCAATCGTGTTAACGGTGAAGGGCCGCGTCGGATTCGTCGACGAGGGAAGCACGCTCGCCTCACCGCAGACACGGATGATATCCGGTGCGTGGCCGCCTCCAGCGCCCTCGGTATGGTAGGTGTGAATTGTTCTTCCCTTGAACGCGGCGATCGACGCCTCGACAAACCCCGACTCATTCAGTGTGTCGGTATGGATGCAGACCTGGACATCCATGTCATCGGCGACGCCTAGGCAACAGTCGATGGCGGCGGGGGTCGTCCCCCAGTCTTCGTGGAGCTTGAGTCCTACCGCTCCGGCGTGAACTTGCTCTCTCAGCGGTTCGGGCCGCGATGAGTTTCCCTTGCCCAGATAGCCCAGGTTCATCGGATAGGCTTCCGAGGCCTGGAGCATGCGCGCGATGTTCCAGGACCCCGGCGTGCAGGTGGTGGCGTTGGTTCCCGTCGCCGGGCCCGTCCCGCCGCCGAACATCGTGGTGACGCCGGAGGAGATCGCCTCGTCAATCTGCTGGGGGCATATGAAGTGGATATGTGTGTCGATGCCGCCCGCCGTGAGGATTTTCCCCTCGCCGGCGAGCACCTCGGTGGATGCGCCTACAACCATCGATTTGTCCACGCCGTCCATCAAGTGGGGGTTGCCGGATTTTCCGATGCCGACGATTTTTCCGTCCTTGATTCCGACATCCGCCTTAACGATTCCCCAGTGGTCGAGAATAAGCGCGTTCGTAATAAGCAAATCGAGGGCAGCACCTTTCCGAGTTTCAGTCGGAGACTGCCCGAGTCCGTCGCGAAGCACCTTGCCGCCGCCGAACTTCGACTCATCTCCGTACACCGTCCGGTCCTCTTCGACCTCGATGAACAGATCGGTGTCGGCGAGGCGCACCTTGTCCCCTTTGGTGGGGCCGAACATGTCGGCGTAGGCGCGCCGATCCATGCGAAAGCTCATGAGCCCGCCCCCTTGTAATCTTCTCTTCTGGCGGTTTCGAGTGCCCGCTCCTTCACGCCGGCTCCGTCGATTTCACCGTCCGTCAGCGCGTTCAAGCCCATGACACGGCGTGCTCCGCCGAACTCGACCAGCGTGACTTCTTTCTCATCTCCCGGCTCGAAGCGAACCGCCGTTCCGGCCGGAATGTCCAGACGCATGCCGAAAGCGGCGTCCCGGCCGAAATCCAGAAGCCGGTTCACCTCGAAGAAATGAAAATGCGAGCCCGCCTGTATGGGGCGGTCGCCCCGATTCGCCACCAGAAGGGTTGAAGTCCGCCTCCCTTCGTTCAAGACAATCTCGCCCTCGCCGAGAACATATTCTCCGGGAATCATGTCTCCTCCTTTCTAGCGGATGGGATCGTGAACGGTGACGAGCTTAGTCCCGTCGGGGAAGGTCCCCTCGACCTGAACCTCGTGGATCATCTCGGGAACGCCCTCCATCACATCGTCCCGTTTGAGGATAGTCGCGCCGAACCGCATGAGTTCAGCGACGGATTTTCCGTCCCGGGCGCCTTCGAGAACTTCCGCCGTGATCAGGCTGACCGACTCGGGATAGTTGAGCTTGACGCCCCGGTCCTTTCTTTTTCTGGAAAGCTCGGCCGCGACGAAAATGAGGAGCTTTTCCTGCTCTCTTGGGGTTAGATGCATAATTCCTCCCCTGATTTCAAGAAGTGGTCAATAAAATTCATCGCCATGAATCATGCCGTCAAGCGCTCAAGGACAGTGTCGTCACACTCGCCCACCGCCTCTCCTTCCGCCGTGAATTCGCCCTTTTCCATTACGTAATAGCGATCCGACAGCCGCCAGGCGAATTCAAGATACTGCTCGACAAGTAGAATTCCGACGTCCCCCCGTTCCTTGAGCTTCCAAAGGACATTTTCGATGTCGATGATGATCGAGGGTTGAATCCCTTCAGTGGGCTCGTCGAGCAAAAGGAGTTTCGGTTTTCCGACCAGCGCCCGGGCAAAGGCAAGCTGTTGTTGCTGGCCGCCGCTCAAGACCCCGCCTTTTCGTTTGAGCATGTCTTTCAAGATGGGAAAGAGTTCGAACACGTCTTCTTCATAATTCTTCGGGTGTTCAGGATGAGCCTCCAGCCCCAGGAGAAGATTTTCGTGAACCGATAGCTGTGGAAATATTTCACGCCCCTGTGGGACATAGGCGATTCCAAGCCTTGCGCGGGCCTCGGGGCGAAGGCGGGTGATGTCTGTTCCTTCGAAATGGATGCTCCCCTCGCGCGGTATAAGCAGGCCCACGACTGACTTGAGAAACGTGGTTTTTCCCATCCCGTTCCGGCCGATAATGCCGGCGATCTCGCCGGCCTCCACCTTGAAACTCAGTCCGCGCAGGATATGGCTCTCGCCATAAAACGTGTTGAGGTTTTTCACCTGAATCACTTCTCTCGCCCTCGTCCCATTTCTATTAACCGCGTCCCAGATAAAGCTCGATGACCTGTGCATCCGCGTGGACGTAATCGATTGACCCCTCGCAAATCACGGCTCCTTCATGGAGAACGGTCACCCGTTTCGCTATTTCGCGCACAAAATTCATGTCGTGCTCGATCACAAGAACGGAGCGCTCTTCGGCAATATGTTTGAGCAAATCGGCCGTGTTTTCCGTCTCGCTTTCGGTCATTCCGGCGACCGGTTCATCCACCAGGAGAAGATCAGGATCCTGCACAACCACCATTCCGATTTCAAGCCACTGTTTTTCACCGTGCGCGAGAAGACCCGCCCGCCAGGATTGCTTTCCCGCAAGACCGATAATCTCGATCGTCTCGTTCACCTTCGCGCCAAGAGAGCCGGACATGCCTCCGAAAAGCATTGACTTAACTGTCTTGTCCTGTTTTGCCGATAGTTCAAGATTGTCCCGTACCGTCAAGTTTTCATAAATCGTGGGCGTCTGGAATTTTCGGCCGATACCGGCGTTGGCGATTTCTTCTTGTTCCATTCGATCCAGATGAGTGGTTTCCTTGAAAATCACACTTCCCGAATCGGGTCTGATCTTACCGGTCACCACATCGAGCAGAGTCGTCTTGCCAGCCCCGTTTGGCCCGATCACACAGCGCAACTCGCCATAATCAACCGAAAAATTAAGTTTATTCAACGCTTTGAATCCGTCAAAGGTGACGAAAATATCTTCCATGAAAAGGATAGTATTGGCCATTTGAGTCCGCTCCTAGCCACTCACCGACGAGGGATCGCCTGAAGGCGTCAGTGCGGAGAGTTTTCGCTTGCCCGTCAACTTTTTCGTTAATTCCGTCAATCGGCGGACCAGCCCGACAATACCGTCCGGCATATAGTGAACCACCAGGATGAATATACCACCCTGGAAATAAAGCCAGTAGTTCGGAAAGCTCGAGGTCAGGAAACTCCTCGCCCAATTCACGCTGATCGCGCCCACGATCGCCCCGATTAAAGTGCCCCGCCCGCCAACGGCCACCCAGATGACCATCTCAATCGAGGGGAGAACACCGATCCGGCCAGGTGTGATAATCCCCACCTGAGGGGCATAGAGCGCCCCGGCGACTCCGGCGAGTGCGGCCGATACCGTGAACACAAACAGTTTGTAGTTCGAGGGCGTATATCCCGAATAAAGCACACGGTTCTCGGCGTCGCGTATGGCGAGGAGTATCCTTCCCGCTCGCGAGTTCACAATCCAGCGGCACAATAAATAGGCGCCGCAGAGAACAATCGCCGTGGCGATATAGAGCCCCCGCTGCGTACCGGAGCTGCTAAGCTCGAATCCCAATATTTTTTTGAAACCCGTCAGCCCGTTGGTTCCGCCCAGATTCATCTCGTTACGGTTGAAAACGAGCCATGCCGAAAGAGCGAGCGCCTGGGTAATAATGGCGAAATACACGCCGCGGATTCTGGTCCGAAACGTCAGATAGCCGAATCCCGCCGCGAAAAGTGAGGGAACAATCACAACGGCGAGAAGGGTAAAGGGGAATGAATAAAAAGGCTTCCAGAAAAGCGGAAGTTCTTTCACCCGGTTCCAAACCATGAAATCAGGCAGGGTGCTCTTGTAAACGCCTTCGGCGCCGATGGACAGGGCGAGGTACATCCCCATGCAGTATGCGCCCAACCCGAAGAAAACCCCATGGCCCAAGCTTAGTATGCCCGTGTATCCCCAAACGAGATCAAGTCCGAGAGCGAGGATGGCATAGGCGAGAAATTTCCCGAAAAGATTCAGCGTAAAACCCGAAATGTGAAGCGCCGAGTCGGGCGAAGTAAAGGCGTTCAGGGAGGGCATGATCACCACGAAGAACAGTGCCGTCGTGACGAGAAACGCGCCGCCGAATTTTTCCTCCAGCCTTTTGCTTAACAACTCTCTTTCCATGCCTAAGCCCCCCGCGTCCTGGTGGCGAATAATCCCTCCGGCCGCCGCTGGAGGAAGAGAATCACCAGCATCAGGATTACGACCTTGCCAAACACGGCGCCCATCGCGGGCTCCAGCACCTTGTTCATCCCGCCGAGGCCGAGGCCGGCGACGATGCTACCCATCAGTTTGCCCACTCCGCCGGTGACGACGACCATAAAGGAATCGACAATGTAGTTTTGCCCGAGGTCGGGCCCCACATTTCCCACCTGGCTTAGCGCCGCCCCCGCGAGGCCGGCCAGACCCGCCCCGAAGGCGAAGGTCCAAGCGTCAACCCGCCGGGAGGAAACGCCCAGGCAGGTGCTCATTTCTCGATTTTGGGTAACCGCGCGAATTCGCATGCCCGCCCAGGTACGGAACAGGAACAGATACGTCCCCGCCACGCAGATAACGGCCAGCCCGATGATGAAGAGCCGGTTGTAGGGGAACTGAACACCGATCATCAGATGATAGCCACCGCTCAGCCAGGAGGGCGCTTTCACGTCGACGTTCTGCGCCCCGAACATCTGCCGGACCGCTTGTTGAAGGACCAGACTGATGCCCCAGGTTGTCAGGAGCGTCTCCAGCGGTCTCCCGTAAAGATGCCGGATGATGGAAATTTCCATGAGATAGCCAACAAACGCCGCTGCCGCGAAAGCGGCAGGGAGGGCCAGAATAAAGTAGAGTCCGAACAAATTTTCAGGCAGATAGGAAATGAATAAAGCTTGAACAACAAACGTCGCGTAGGCGCCGATCATCATCAGCTCGCCGTGGGCCATGTTGATAACGCCCATCAGACCGAAAACTATAGCCAAACCCAGCGCCATCAAAAGAAGGATGGAGCCGAGGCTCGCACCCCGGAAAATCGTATCGATGAACGATGTCCAGCTCAGGTAGTATTCAATCTCATCAACGGCGGCTTTTGCCTCCGCCCGGACGTAGGGGTCCGCGTCTCCTTTATTTCCCGCAACCAGGCCCGCTGCGATTTTCAGATCGCCGATAGCATTAAGGCCGTTTATCTCTCCTAATTTTTTCACCGCTGCATGGCGAGCTTTCGCATCAACTCCCTTCATTTCGATGAGTGCGATGGCTTCTTCAAAAGCAATTCGGGTGAGCCAGTGGGATTCCGCGTCTAGGGATTTTCGCAAAATCGGGATGAGATTCGGATCTCCGAGACGAGCCATGCGCGTCGCGGCGGCCCGCCTGACATTCGAATCCGGGGAAAGAAGTTGGGCGGCACTTCTCAGCCGGTTGACGTAAGGGCGAATCGCCCGCCGTATACGCCGGCCCGCTCGAATTTCCTGAAGTTGATTTGCGGGAGCGAGAAGAGGTTTGCCCCGGGAGTCCAGAATCGATGTATTCGAGTAAGCTTCGAAGAGGGGAAAAAACTCCTTGTCCCCTCTTTTTACCCCGTCGCCGCCGATGACGACCTTAGCTTCCCCTTCGACCGGCTTCCAGGCATAGAGGCTGCCCTCGCGAAGCGCTAAGAGGAGGGACAACAACATCGGATCACTACGCTTCGCGAGGGAAACCGCAGCCTCTTTTCTTTTTTTGCGGTTTTTCGTGATGAGTCTGGCAATCTCCGCCTGAATACCCGGCGATGCCTGTGCGGCCCGGGCATCGCTCGCCCCCTGGATGCCCAGAAAACAAAAGACCAGGAGCAAAACGGACAACGATTTCATCGTCCGCGCCAGACCGCCCTTGAGCGTCAGGCGTACTGCCATATATCCGGCCTGTTTCACTGGCCCCTCCTCCAAGGGTTGTGCGGTACCGAAAACTCCCGGTGACCCTTTCCTTTCAATCGCAACTGCAGCCGGCAGTGGCAAAATATTCAATTTTTCCGGCGGGGAAAGACGCACATGGCCTTTCCCCGCCGAATCGAGTGTAATTTTCTAAATTTTCCTGTAGGTCCCCTTATGGTTTACCCAATCGCAGCTTTTGTCGGGGCTGGTGTATTTACTCCACGGCTCAGGCCTGACGAGTCCCTTGGTTGAATTGACTATCCGGAACTGCCCGGTCTTGAGAATTTCGCCGATGAGCACCGGCTTGTGGAGATGGTGGTTTCTCTCGTCGATTTTCTTGAATCCGCCCGGAGCCTCAAAGCCGGTTCCGTAAACTGCCTTGCGGACGGTGTCCACATCCGTGGAGCCTGCTTTTTCCACCGCTTTTTTCCAGATGTGAACGCCAAGATAGGCCGCCTCGATGGGATCGTCCGTCACACGGTTCGCCCCGCCGGGAAGCCCTTTCTTTTTGCAGTATGTCCTGAAGTCTTTGACGAATTTTTTGTTCTGCGGTGTATCGATGGACTGATAATAGTTCCAGGCGGCGAGGTGGCCAACCAAGGCTTTTGCATCCATGCCGCGAAGCTCATCCTCGGCCACACTGAACGCCATGATAGGCACATCCTCGGAGCGAAGTCCCTGGTTGGCGAACTCCTTATAGAAAGGAACGTTGCTGTCGCCGTTGATGGTGCTCAGGATAGCGGCGTCCCCGCTCGACGCGAAAGCCTTCACTTTCCCGACGATGGTCTGGTAATCCTGGTGATGAAACGGTGTGTACTCTTCCATGATATTTTTGGCGGGAACACCCTTCGCCAACAGGAACGCCCGCAGAATCTTGTTCGCCGTCCTCGGGAAAACATAATCCGTCCCGAGAAGGTAGAATTTCTTGAAGCCGCCGCCGTCCTCGCTCATGAGGTATTCAGCCGCCGGTATGAGTTGCTGGTTCGGCGTCGCGCCCGTGTAGAAAACATTTTTGGAGCACTCCTCGCCCTCGTACTGCACAGGATAGAAGAGCAGACCGTTGTTTTTCTCGAATACCGGAAGTACCGATTTGCGGCTCACCGAGGTCCAGCATCCGAAAGTGACCGAAACCTTATCTTTCAGCAGTAGCTGCTTCGCTTTTTCCGCAAAAAGGTCCCAGTCGGAGGCCGGATCGACCACCACGGGCTGAATGGGCCGCCCCTTGATGCCGCCCATCGAATTAATCTCTTCAAACGCCATCAGCACGACATCGCGGAGCGAAACTTCACTGATTGCCATTGTGCCGCTAAGCGAATGCAGGATACCCGCCTTAATCGGCTCCGCCGCTCTGATTACATTCGGAAACGGCAGCGTGCTCGCCGCCACCGCACCCAGACTGAAGGCCCCGGCCTTCCACATGAAATCCCGGCGGGATAGCGCTTTGCTCTTTTCCGCCTTCAACTTTTTCCCGGTTTTTAACGTTTTTTTCTTGTCCATGGCCTCCTACCCTCCTAGCTCAAAAATGAAAAAAGAACGCCGGTCAGCCCGGCAATACGGAATTCGTTGGCGATTAACTGATGACAGAACTTACGCGAAGGAAATTACGGAAGTGTTACTTCAAGATTAAATTCTTGTTGCTGATATGTTTCGGGGATATTTCGGGGCAATATGGTTGTACTCTGCAACAATAGGATCCCATAAGAAATCAAGGCTGTTGGACTCCGGTAAATTGCAAATGAAGACAAAATTTAAAGACTCGATTGTCTGTTTGGGCAGGACGGGATTATGTTTCAAGAAAATCCTGTACT
>NYYB01000125.1 GCA_002685755.1 Nitrospinota bacterium | reverse complement strand
TTGTGGTTGCAACGCTCGACAACGGGAGGGGAGCCCATGATCATCGAACGCGATTTGCCCATCAAGATGGACGACGGTGTGGTGTTGCGCGGCGACGTTTACAGGCCGGACACCAAGAAAAAGGTGCCGGTGGTCATGGCCGGCGGCCCCTACGGCAAGGGCGTCAAGTACCAGGAGCACTACAAACCGCTCTGGGATTCGCTGGTGAAAATGCACCCGGACGTATTGTCCGGCTCGCGGCACCGCTGGCTGACCTGGGAGACGGTGGACCCCGAGATCTGGGTGCCGTGGGGCTATGCCTGCGTGCGCATCGATTCTCGCGGCGCCGGCCGCTCCCCCGGTTATCTCGATATTTTTTCGCCGCGCGAAACGAAGGATTTCGCCAACGCCATCGAATGGGCTGGCCGTCAGCGCTGGTCGAGCGGCAAGGTCGGCCTCAACGGCGTCTCCTACTACGCAATCAACCAATGGCAGGTCGCCGCCCTCCAGCCCAAGCACCTGACGGCGATGATCCCCTGGGAAGGCGCCGCCGACCATTACCGCGACTGGGCGCGGCACGGCGGCATCCTGTCGAACAAGTTCATGGAGATTTGGTATCCGCGTCAGGTCGAGACGGTGCAACACGGCAACCCGAAGGGGCCGCGCGACCACTGGATGAAGACCCGGGCGACGGGCCCGGCGTCGCTTTCCAGGGAAGCGCTCGCGGAGAACCGGGCCGACACGCTCGAGAACTTCCGCGTGCGCGAGATGGACGACGACTGGTACCGCTCGCGTTCCCCGGACTGGTCCAGGGTGAAGGTGCCGTTTCTGAGCGCCGCCAGCTGGGCCGGCTTCGGCCTGCACCCGCGCGGCAATTTCGAGGCCTTCACACAGGCCGCCTCGAAGGAGAAGTGGCTCGATTGTCATCCGGGCCGCCACGAGGAGTGGTTCTACCTCGAGTATGGCATGCAGCTGCAGAAGCGCTTCTTCGACTATTACCTGAAAGGGGAGCGCAACGGCTGGAAACGGGAGCCTCGGGTGTGGCTCAATCTCCGCCGGCCGTTCACGGACGAGGTGGAGTTGCGCAAGGAGGGCGAGTGGCCGCTCAAGGGCACGAAATGGACCAAGCTGTATCTCAGCGCGGGCGGCAAGGGAAAGCTCGGCTGGACGGCGCCGGCGGTCAACCGCTCGAAGACGTTCCGGGCGCTGACGCGGGGGGTGACCTGGATGTCCCCGCCACTGAAGCAGGAGACCGAGATCACCGGGCCGATGGTGGCCAAGCTTTTCGTCTCGTCCTCCACCAGGGACGCTGACCTTTTCGTTACGGTGCAGGCTTTCTCGCCCAAGGGGCGAGAGGTGTATTTCCAGGGCACGGTTGACCCGAAGACGCCGCTTGCCCAGGGTTGGCTGCGCGCTTCGCACCGTAAGCTCGACCCCGAACAGTCAACTACGTTCCGGCCTTATCACACCCACGACGACAAGCAGCCTCTGACACCCGGCCTGATTTACGAGCTCGACGTGGAAATCTGGCCCCAGTGCATCGTGTTGCCGAAGGGCTTCCGCCTCGCCGTCAACATATCTGGCCAGGATTTCGACCGGCCGGGGCCGTCGGTCGAGGCCTATGTGCCCTCGCGCGGCTCTGGACCGTTTCTGCACGATCATCCGGCCGACCGGCCGAAGGAGGTCTTCGGCGGCCGCACGACCCTGCACACGGGACCGAAACACAAGGCGCACCTGCTGCTGCCGATCATTCCGAAGAAAAGGCGCGGCGCGGTCAGTAAGTAGGCGAATCAAAACAGGGATATGCCCACGGCCTATCGCCGACCCGGAGACGGACAAGGCGGACGAGAAAGGGACGCGGGCCGCGAGGTCATGTCTCTCTTGAAGGACACCTAACCGGCCCCGCTTTAATCTCCGGCGCTAGAGGCGGTCGAGCGCGCCGGCGCCAGCGAGTTCCTCAATCACTACTCCAAAAACATCGATCGTTTTGTCGATGTCGGCCTCGGTGTGCGCGGCGGAGGTGACGCCCCCGGAGTAGGACATGAAGTCCACCCCGCGCTGCCGGAGAGCGTGCTGAAACGCCTGGACCCGGGCGGGGGGGATGCTCTTGAGTTCGGCGGCGCCGAGGCCCTCGATGCTCCCGTTCCGCTTCACCGGTCCGAGGTAGATGTGGCAGGTCGAGGAGGGCCCGTAGACGGCCCCGGCGATCTCGTGGCGGGTGAGGACGCGGCCCATCCCCTCGCGGAGGCGGGCGGCGAGTTCGTCGGCCCGGCGCTGGGGTTCGCCGGTCTTGAAGATTTCGAGGGCGGCGATGCCGGCGGCGGCCGAGAGTGGGTTGGCGTTGAAGGTGCCGCGATGAAACACCCCGGCGCGCATGCCCTTGTATTCGATGGCCGGGTCGAGGAGGCACATGATTTCCTCCCGGCCGGCGACGGCGCCGCCGGGCAGGCCGCCCGTGAGGTTCTTGGCCAGGGCGGTGAGGTCGGGGGTGACGCCCGAGAGAGCCTGGGCGCCGCCCGGGCTCCAGCGGAAGCCGGTGATGACCTCATCGAAGATGAGGAGGGCGCCAGAGCCATCGGCGAGGCGGCGGAGGTCCTCGAGAAATCCATCGGGCAGGGGGACGGTTCCCCACGAAGCCCCCGAGGGCTCCAGGACGATGGCGGCGGTGTCCGGGTTCGCGGCGAGGACTTCCTCGGCGCTCGCGGAGTCGGCCGGGCAGAGCAGACTCGCCGCGTCCACCGCCGGGAGGATGCCGTGGCCGTGGGGCCGCTCGAAAGGGACCTTGATGCCGACCGAGGTGTCGTCTCCCCAGCCGTGGAAGTGGCCCTCGAAGCGGAGGATTTTCTCCCGGCCCGTCGCGGCGCGGGCGAGCCGGAAGGCGAGGGTGTTCGCCTCGGTTCCCGAGCCGGTGAAGCGCACCCGCTCGGCCGAGGGGTAGAGGCCGCGGACAAGGCCTGCCCATTCGACCTCGAGGGGCGTCAGAGCCGAGTAGAGGGTTCCCTTTCCGGCCTGCTTGCCGATGGCTTCGACGACGGCGGGGTGCGAGTGTCCGAGGAGGAGGGCGGCGCTGCCCATCGAGTAGTCGATGTACTCGTTGCCGTCAACGTCCCATTTTCGCGCCCCCTCTGCGCGGTCGATGAAGATGGGGAAAGGGGCGGCGGCGCGAAGCTCACCCGACAAGCCGCCGGGCAGGGTCTCCATCGCCCGCTCGTAAAGCGATTTCGACCCGGAGTGGCTGGGCTCGAAGCCATCGTTCATTGGTGCGCTCTCCTTTCGTTGGTCTTTCTTAAGCCTTTCTTTGGTCCCACTTCGGGCCGAATCGCGTAATACGCGGAGCGGCCGGCGGGCTCATTTGCACTTAATTATTTATTCTTGCCGCGCTTGAGTTCTTTCCGGATTGCCTTGGCCTGCTGGAGATATTTGGCGCCCGTTTTTGTCCTGTCGCTGATTCTATAGAGAAGGGAGAGGAACTCCAGCGTTTGGGCGACACGCAGGTGCTTGTTCCCGAGTTTTTTCCTGCGGATGCGAAGTGCGCGGTGCAGGAGTTTTTCCGATTCGGCGAATTTCGAGGGCTCGACCTGAAAGGTCTGGACCCGGGCAAGGTCGTAGAGGCTCTTGGCGACCTTTAGGTGCTCCGGGTCGAATGCCTTCTCGCGTATCCTCAGGGCGCGCCGCTGATACGCCTCGCTTTTCACGAGTTCGCCTTCTCGCAGGTAGAGCTCGCCCAGATTGCCGAGACTGGTGGCGATGCGGGAGTGATTGGGGCCAATCGTTTTTATTTGGATGCCGAGTATCCGGGTCAGGGTGGACGCGGCTTTTTCGTATTGCTTTGTCTTGAGATAGAGCGCCCCGAGGTTGTTAAGCGAAAGCAGCACCTGGGAACTCAGAGGGCCCAGATTTTTTTCCCGGACTCTCAGGGCGTAGAGGTAGATGGGCTCTGCTTTTTTCGTGAGGCCCTGCGCCCAGTACACCTCGGCGAGATTGGTCAGGGTCAGGGCGATTCGGAGGTGATTGGGGCCCAGGTTTTTTTTGATGATGGCCACGGAGGCGCGAAGCATTTTTTCCGCCGCCGCCATATCGCCTCTTGCCCGGACGACAAGGGCCAGGTTGTTGAGGGTTTTGGACATTTCCAGGTGCCCGGTTCCAATCGATTTTCTGATAATCGACAATTTGCGGCGGAAGAGAGGTTCGGAGGCCGCGATTTTTCCCTGCATCTGGAAATCGATGATCAGCTTGTTGAGGTTATTGAGGACGCGGGGATGCCCGGGCCCGAGGTTTTTCTCGAAAATATCGAGGGCGCGGCGGAGGAGGGGCTCCGACAGGGAGTATCGTTTCTGGAGCCGGTGAATTTCGGCCAGGTTCTTGAGGCTCAGGGCCACGTCGGTGTGGCGAGGGCCCAATGCCTTCTCGCGGATAGCCAGCGCGCGGCGGAACATCGATTCCGCCACCTTCAGGGTCCCCCGCGTCTGAAAGGCGCCGCCCAGATTATTGAGAATCGTGGCCACATTCGGGTGCTCGGGGCCGAGCGCCTTCTCGCGGATGGCCAGCGCGCGGCGGAAGAGCCCCACCGCCTCGACGAATTTTCCCTGCGCCTGGCGGATCGAGGCCAGGGTGTTGAGGGCGGTGGCCACCCGGGGGTGATTAACACCCAGATTCTTTTCGAGGATGTTCAGGGAGCGCACCGCCAGCCGGGCGGCCTCGGCATGCCGGCCGGCCTGAAGCAGCTTGAATACCCGGGAGTTGAGTCGCTTCGCTTCCACGAGCGGCGGCGCCGGGGCGGCGGAGGCCGCGGGCGGTAGGCTGGAAGCGAGGAGAAGAAAGAGTAACCCGGCCGGCGCGCTCATTTCATCTCATTCCTTTATCCGGGATGCCGGAGCGGCAGTTCACCCGCCGGGAGTTCTTTCGCTGAGCAAAGCCTACCGGCTGTATGCCGCAGCGCGCCCCGGGACGCAACCGGATGAAGGGGCGCCCGGCTTTGCCGGTGAATACGCAAGCGGCGAATAGGCCCTGAAGCGTGGGCCCCGTCCCGGATCGAGGGAGCCGGGTTTCGAGGTGCCACGTTTCGAGGTGCCGGATTTTGAGGTACAACCGCTGCGGGCTTGAAAAGCCCCCGCCGGGCCGGTCGCGGGCCGGCGGGGGGCGAGGATTACGGCGTATATGGGCTCGATACCGCGCTCGTGCTGATTCGGGTTGCGCCCTCCTCTGTTATCGCGTCGAAGGCTTCGACCTGGAACGTGTACTGGGTGCCGGACTGCAGAATGCCGGCGGGAACCGTGATCTGGGGAGAGCTGGAAAGGTTGGGGCCGGACACTCCGTCGAATAAAATTTGTCTTACCGGGTCGCCGCTGGTTGTGGCGATGAACATGTAGCCGACCGCGTCCGAGACGGCGCTAATGGATAGCGTAGGTGTCGTCGTAGTTCCCGATACGCTGGGTTTGCTTATGGCTGGGAGGGGCCCCGAGACCCCCGCGAAATTCTTGGTCCGGGTGATGGTGCCCGTATCCGGATCGACGATACTGAATATGTAGTTGCCGGGGATGCCCGTCGAGGGGATTGAGATTCCCAATAAGCTTGCAGACAGGCTCTGCTCGAAGGTATTTTTAACGAGTGTGTCGGTTAATTCGGGTTGAGTGGGACTTATGTGGACGCTTCCACGGGACGTCAAGGGGATGGGGTTGGTACTGTTCGGGATCTTGACGGTTACGCCACCTCCCACCTCTAAGGTAGCGACGCCGTCGGGGTCTTTCACCCGGATGTAGGTGAGTATGGTCAGCGAGCCGTCGGGTTCCGTTTCGAGAAGAACGTTGAAAATCTCCTTTCCGGTCGAGGTCTTGACGACAACCGGAGCGTTGCCCGAGGTTCCCGCAGCCACCTGGGCCGCTGCTGCCTCGTCGATGAGGAACTGCCCCGCGTCGATGTTGCCCGAATCGATGAACCCCTGGACATCGCCGGCGTCGACGATGTTTTCGACGATCGTGCTGATCAGAGAGGGGTCCACGCCCTGCAGAATGGCGGCTTCGACGACATCCGGGTCTAGTATGTTGCCC
>NYYB01000199.1 GCA_002685755.1 Nitrospinota bacterium | reverse complement strand
GCCCTTCTCCCCGAAAGAGACCGGGTGCAGGTGGAGGCCGAGGGTTTTATCGTTGCCAATCCGGTTAAGTTCCAGGACGGTGAGTACGAGTCCTATACCACCGCCTCCCGATCGGGAGATGTGGTCCGTTTTGCCCTCAAGGCGCCGGATTCGGGGGGCGGAATTTATTATTTTTTCGCTGCCGGGGGAGGTGTTTTTATCCTCGGCACTGGGCTGGCCTTCTGGATTCGCGGAAGGAGGAAGCAGGAGTTGACCCTTCAGGCGAAGCGGGACGAGCTTGTCCGCGCCATCGCGGCCCTCGACGACCGCCGGGCGCAGGGGGAAATCTCCGACAGCGAGTTTGAGTCCGTCCGGGTTTCCCGTTTCGAGCGTCTCAGGGAGATTTCCCGCTAGATGCTCGCAAACCTGGAAGCGGTTGGCGTCTCACGCCGGTTTGGGTGGCGGTGGGCTCTCCGAGAGGTGAATTTTTCCCTTGAGCGGGGTAGCCGGGTTGCGCTTCTCGGGGCAAATGGATCCGGAAAGACGACCCTTCTCCGGATTCTTTCCGGGCTGCTCCGGCCCAACAAGGGGGAAGTTCTCATCTCTGGAAACCCAGTGTCCACCAGGGATCGGGCGAGAATCGGACTCCTCGGGCACGATCCCCTAATGTACCCCTCCCTTACACTGAGAGAGAATCTCGAATTTTTCGCCAGGCTCTTTTGTCTTCCAGAGGAGGTGGTGGCTGGGCGGTGCGAGCGGTTTGCCGAGGTCCTGGGTATTAGTGAACGCCTGAACGAGCCAATCAACACGCTGAGCCAGGGTCTTCGACAGCGGGCGGCTTTGGCCCGGGCCATGCTCCATGAACCGGAGTTTTTCCTGTTGGACGAGCCGTTTGCGGGGCTCGACCAGGTGGCCGCCGCCGGATTGGAATCTATCCTCCGGGATTTTTCGGGTGAAGGAAGGTTCGAAGACGGCGCTCCCCGGAGTTTTTTGCTGACCGAACACGATATTCCGCGTGCGCTTAGCTTGTCTGATAATGTTGTGGTCCTCTCCAAAGGGGAGGTGGTGCTTCGGGCGCCTTCCTGCGAGACATCCGTCGAGATGGTCTCGGCGGCACTGGGGGAGGGAGGGTGAATGAAATTTTTCTTCTCCGTTATTTGGGCGGTCATTGAAAAAGATCTCCGCGTGGAGCTTAGGACGCGGGAAAGCCTCTTGGTTATGCTTGTTTTCGCGCTGCTCGTGTTGACCTTGTTCAGCTTTGCTTTCGGTCCTGGATTAGGTGGGGGGGAGGCGCCCATACAGGCGGGGATTTTATGGGTCGCCTTTTTATTTTCCTCCGTGATTGGTATGTCCCGTTCGATGGGGATAGAACGAGAGAGTAATGGATTTTCGGCGATGCGGCTGACTCCGGCAGATCCCTCTGCCCTTTTTTTCGGGAAAATGATTTCCATCTTCATTTTGATTGCCGTCATGGAGGTGGTCGGGTTCATGGCTCTCGCTGTATTTTACCGGGCGAAGGTGTGGGAGAATCTGGGAGCTCTGGCCCTTGTTGCTTTTGCGGCGACTATCGGGATTTCGGCTGTTGGAACGCTGTTTGCGGCGATGACCGCTAGGACGCGTATCCGCGACGTCTTGCTTCCCGTCGTTTTGTTTCCCTTGTTGGTTCCGGTGCTGATCGCCGCCGTTAAAGCAACAGTTGCCGCCTTAGACGGTGCGGGCTGGGCGGATATGGGCGACTGGATAAAGATGCTCGGCGCGTACGATCTGATTTTTATTGCGGCCTCGGCGGTGACGTTCGAGTATATTTTGGAGGAATGATCGCAGCCATGTCCGGTGGTTGATTGGCGAGGAAAATTTTAAATTCGGAGAGTTTCTGATTTTGGCCATTTTCCCCATCTTGATCTTTTGGAGGATGAGCGTTTGGGCCTTTATGAATTGATCTTCCTGGCGTCCTTTTTTGTTATCGCCATGATCGTATGGACTCGAGAGGAGAATGTTAACCGCTGGCTCGCGCTCGCGGGGGTGGCTACCCTGACATTCGCCGTTTACGCGGATATTTTCATTGCTACGACGGCGCGGCAGGGAGTGGCGCAACGGATATTTTATGTCCACGTCCCTTCCGCCTGGATTTCCTTCCTCGCGTTTTTCCTGGTGTTCATATTCTCTGTTCGCTATCTCATTTGGCGAAACGCGGCCGACGACATCCGGGCCTATTCCTGCGCCGAGGTCGGCATGGTGTTCTGCACTTTGGTCCTTATCACAGGTCCGATCTGGGCGCACCCGGTATGGGGCGTGTGGTGGACCTGGGATGCACGGCTGACGACATCCCTGATTTTATGGTTGATCTATGTAGCATACCTTATGCTTCGCTCCTACATGACCGACCAAGAGCAACGGGCACGTTTCTCGGCCGTCCTCGGTATCATCGGTTTCATCGACGTGCCGATTGTGCATATGTCGGTAAAATGGTGGCGGACGCTTCACCCCGGTCCGGTGATCATGCGGTCGGGAGGGATGGGGGAGCTTCCCGCCCCGATGCACATTGCTCTGTGGGCTTCATTGTTGGCGTTTACTCTTGTGTTCATCTACTTTGTGAGACGGCGGACGGCGCTGGAAGTTCTCCATGAGCGCCTCGAGGCTGTCCGCGCCGAGCGGGAGGGCTAAATGGGCTATGTGGCTGCCGCCTATCTAATCGTTTTGGGTGCGATGGGATTTTACTGGTGGGCCCTTTACTCCAGAACGGCTCGCCTTAAAGCCGAATTTTCGGCTAACTCCTCCGTAAAAGGATTCTCCGCGCCTGGGATTCAATTACTAGAAAGTCAGGCCGATGAGAAATAAAGATTTTTCTCCAAGGAGGCGGTCCGTGGGTCTCGCCGTCGTGCTGGCGGCCGCAGTATTTTGGTCGGTAGCGGCTGTCACGAATGGAAGGGCCACCGCGGATCCCGATAGTGCTTATTTGGAAGTCGTCAACACGCTGATGAGCCCTGTTTGTCCTGGCAAAATTCTACAAGCCTGCCCCAGCGCCGAAGGTGCGCAGTTGCGTGAGTTGGTGCGCCGAAAGGCACGGGCGGGGGAGTCGAAAGAAAAAATTTTTCAATACTTCGTCGAGGTATACGGCGCGGAAAATGTTTTGCCCGCTCCGCCCGCGGAGGGATTCTATCTAACAGCCTGGGGTTTGCCATTCGCGGGGATTTTGGCCGGATTGGGCGTGTTTTTTGTGTTGGTCCGAGCCTGGACGGCAATCCCTCAGGGGAAAAATGAGGAATCGGCCGCCTTCAAAGAACCCCCTTCGAACGGAGGGCAAGATGATGCCCTGATGAGCCGCCTGCAGCGAGAACTGGATGAGTTCGAAAGCTAGGGCCTCGACCGCGCCTTTTTGCTGGGAGCGGCATCTTTTTTTTATGAGACATGTCGATGCGTTTTGATCCCAAAGTGGTTTTGGCTTCAAGGGTCGAGGGTCTGTCTCCACGCGATAGGCGCCCTCGGGGACACCGATTGATTGTTCTGTCGGCGCTTCTTCTTTTCCTGGTGACGGGAACGGTTTTGGCGGTAAGCCCTTTTGAAGATGTTTTCTCGCATGCGGTGTGGGGTCCTTCTCCTCAAACAAGCACTAGTGAAATCGATTTATTCAGGAAGATGAGTTTTCTCCCCCTTGCCGGCCGGACCGAAGCGGCGAATTTTTTTCTTAAGACACTTGACGGGCAGAATCGGTCGTTGAGCCAAGATAAAGGCAATATTATCCTTATGAATTTCTGGGCCACCTGGTGTCCTCCCTGCATCCGCGAGATGCCGGCCATGCAGCGTGCTTATGATAAATTCAAGGACAGAGGTTTTCAGATCATTGCCATCTCGGTGGACCTGGGAAACTCCGACGCGGTCCGGAAATTCACCGAAAGCCTGAAGCTAAATTTTCAGGTTCTTTTGGACCCCGAAAACAGGGTAAAGCAGGCTTACCGGGTCCGTGCGTTGCCGACGACATATCTTATCGACCGGGCGGGGCGTGTAGTGGCATATGGAATGGGAGCCCGTGAGTGGGACAGTGAGGCTGCTTTCGACCTCATCGCTCATCTTCTCAAGGGAAAGGGTTAGGCAACCAGCGGGACGGTCATGAATTCAATTCAAACATCAGAGCCAAAGGTCGAAAAGCATTTGGCAAGTGCTCGAAAAAGGGCACTGGCCATTATCTTGACGCCTGTTGTTGTTACGGTAATCTGGGCTTTCTGGGTGGGGGTGACTACCGAACCCGTGAGGCTCGATACGAGGTTTCCCGCTCCGGTGCTGGGGAAGCCAGCCCCGTTTTTTACGTTCCCCTTGTTGGGAGGAGGGACAGCCAGCCTCACTGACTACAGAGAGAAGGTCGTGCTCGTTAACGTATGGGCCACATGGTGCCCACCCTGTATCGACGAGATGCCCGACCTGGAAAACCTTTACAAAAAGATGAAGACCAAGGGCGCTCCGTTTGAGATTCTTGGGGTGAGCATCGACGCCTTGGGAGCGGATCCTGTCCGGAAGTGGGTGGATCGGTTTGAAATTACGTTTCCGATCCTGCTCGACTCGAGGGGAAGCGTGAAAAAACTTTACCGGACGACCGGAGTTCCCGAAACCTTTGTTATCGATCCTAAGGGTATATTGATCCGCAAGTTTATCGGGCCCCGCAAGTGGGACGGCCCCGGAATGATTCGGTATCTGGAGGGTGTTCTCAAGGCTTCAATACCCACATCATCGTAAAGTCGTGGATTTCGGCTGGTCGCTTATAATTCGAAACCGAGTTGCAACTGATCGTTGAGTAAATGGATTTGCTCTAGCACGGCCGGAGTGATTGGGATTCCGATACGTCTGTTTTCCTCCTCGGCGATGGCCTCGGGCTCTCCGTGAATATAAATGTGGTCCTGGCCCGGCTCTTTTCGAGAATTTCGAATAATGTCAAATGTCTCAGCCATCTGACCAAAAACGCTCGCCGCATCACGGAATCCCTCGACTTTGATGGCGCCGAAGAAATGACCGGTGCCGGGCCGTGCCTCCCCAGCCGCGCCCGCGATGCGATCCTTCAAATTCCCTCCCGACAGGATGCTGCAGAGGAGTTCCACCATTAGCGAAAGTCCATAGCCTTTATGGCCTCCGCCTTCCATGCCCTCACCACCCAGCGGGAGGACGGGAACGTCGTGCGTAAGGATGCTTCGTTCGTTCAGTTTCGGGGGGCCGTAGCTGCTGGGGATCCAGTCCTTGGGGACCTCGCGGCCCTCCCTAAGGGCGGTCTCGATTTTTCCGACGGCAACGATCGAGGTGGCCATGTCAAGATGAAAGTCATGGCCTCCCGGCCCGCCGGGGATACCGATACTGAATGGATTTGTCCCGAAAAGCGGGTCAATCCCGTAGGTGGCCGTCCCCCGGCGGCCACCGTTTGTCATGCTGATTCCGATATATCCCTCTTTCATGGCCTTCATCGACCAGTAACCGCAGTAGCCGAAGTGGCTGCTGTTCATCACTGATACAAATCCGCAGCCGTGTTTGTCGGCCCGCGCCATGGCCTCGTCCATTGCGCGGTTTGAGGCAACAATGCCGAGTCCGCCGTCTGCGTCGAGGACGCCTGTCGTGTCGCTGCCCGGCGTGAAAACCATATTCGGGTTTTTGTTAATCACGCAATTTTCGAGTCGCACCATGAAAAATGGAATTCTCCCCGCGCCGTGGCTCCTGATTCCCCGCAGGTCGGCGCTAGTGAGCACATCGGCGACCAATTTGGCGTCTTCGTCGGGAATTTCCTTCGAACGGAAAACCGCATTGGTGAATTGGTGGATCATCTCGTGCGGAAATCGGACTGTGCCCTCGGGCAGAGGGGTGGACTCGACCATGTAAGTTCTCCTTGCCTGAATTATTCGCGGTAGAGACTTGAATGCCGCATGATAGCTTCCCGCGGGCTCTTACGGAAGCCACTGGGGCCTTGATGGGGAGTGTTGACCTCTGCCAGAATGCGGTCCTACTGGTTCAGTCGTCTTTCATCCAATCGGGAATCAATTCATGGTCAAAATAGCAGTGGTGCGCGGGGACGGAATTGCGAACGAAGTGATGCCCGAGGCGGAGGAG
>NYYB01000124.1 GCA_002685755.1 Nitrospinota bacterium | reverse complement strand
TGATCGAGCACACCGGGAATTTCTCTCGGAATTCCCGCCCCGATCAGGACGAAATCCACCCCGGCCAACATCGCCCCGTAAAGAGAGAAGATATTGGGCAGCTGGATTTTTTCGAGGAGATTGACCCCGACCGGTCCACGGTGCCCCTCCTTCGCCAGCCACACTTCGGCGAAGTTCGCGGCGACCGTCAATTCCTGAAGACGCTTGCCCGGTGTAATGCTGTATTTGGGGATCGGCTTGTAGGGCTCGTCCGGGCCCTTGCCGCCGGGAATGTAGTACCAAGAGACAATACGCTCGGCGATTTCGGGGACGGGAAAGTGGTCAAGCGCCCGGCGCATGTTGCCGCCCGGATCGCCATCCTGAAGCCGCCGGGCCAAGATGAGATCGAGCGCGGTTCCGGACACCACACCCATCTGACCGGTCCGGGCGACCGCGTTGGCCAGCCGCCAGTTGGATACTCCGGCCCCCATGCCACCTTGAATGATGACGGGGTAGGCTTTACCGGGACCGCCGTTCCCGTTTTCGGGCTGTCCGAGTTTCTGATGTGTGGACTCAGCCGTAAAAACTTCCATATTTTAAGGCACTCACATTGTCCGGAAAGAAAACCCACCGGAAAAAGCCGGAAAGGGGCATTCCCACAGGGGATGGGCAGGGCGAACTTCCCTGAACAAAAAAAATCGAAAATCCTTTGTATCTATTAAAGCGCGGCCACCACAGTTTCGATCCTGGAGCCAAACTCGCCGGGGCCCGCCACCCGGCGCATTGTACGCGAAATGCTCTCGATGCCAAATACAAAAAGCACTCGGGAGCGAGGCGGCTGCGGCGCGTTTTCACCTCAACAACCTCGGTTTTTCGCTGATTAGCTATGAATTTACCCTCATCGAACCGAAAAACCCCCTGATCGGCAATTTCCCGAGTCTCCAAGAAAACCCCCAGTTGGAAAAGCCCCCCGGCGGAAAAACCCCCGGCGCCTATACGGGAGGATAAAGCCGCAAACCCACGTTGGGCGAGCCCGGAGCGTGGACGAGTTTGCGGACAACGACGTCCGTCCATGCCCCTTTTTCAGGGTCGTGATTTTCGTGTTTCGGGAATTCGGCATCACGCGCCTCGAGCGAGACAAATTCGTAGAGGACGGAATGCTTGGCCCAACCGGAGGCGGAGACCAGTTTCCGGCAACCGATGCACCCCGGCAGGGTCTCCATGCAGGGAAGACGCCACTGCGCGTACCAGGCGCCCAGCTCGTCCTCATCCTCGAGTCTGCCGGAGTTGAAGCTGCCCATCTGCATGCATGGGCCGGGCGTCATGTCCGCGCTCCGCCGGCTCACCTCGGGACCGTCCACCCGCGCCTCCTCGATGAAGATGCAGGAGCGCTCGCCGATTCTCCGGGAGAGCATGTCCCGGGTCTCGGCCGAATAGCCCTCGGCCAACTCGGCCGGGGTCGGGCTGAAGAAAGGCGCCGTCGTTTCGGCGCCGAACAGAAGAATAAACTGGTCGCCGGAGGGGACCCCCGCCTCCGGCGTATGGGACAGACGCCCCTCGACGTTGTTGACGACTTTCTCCTCGGAGGCATAGTGCGCCGCCCAAAGGTAACCGGACCGCTGGCGGGCCTCGGGAAGATGGACCTCGTGAAACCAGGCGAGATACTCCTCCCGCCCCTCCTCGGGCAAATTGTACCAGGTGGCCCAGATAGAACGATCCATGAATTTCTCCTCTACCTTGAAAAAGAAAACCGCTAGAAAAATTTCCTACGCACCAGCCCAGAGTCGCCGATCAACCGTCACGGCCTCCGCCCCTCCCTTTCCGTTTATCCGGCCGCTGGCCAGAGACGGGGCCCGACGAAAGGGGAGCACGGCGCATGTATGACGAACTCATGGACCCGCGCGGTCCATGAGCCCTCATCGAAGCCTTCCTCTTCGTGAGGGATAAAATGCTCGTCGCGCGCGGCCGGGGAAGTGAACTCGTAGAGTATCGAGTGCTTCCCCCACCCGGCCGCGGCGGTCAGCTTGCGGGCGCCGATGCCGCCGGGCATCTTCGCCACGAACGGAAGCCGGTGCTGGGCGTACCACCCGCCGAGGATATGGTCGTCCTCCGGCTTGGCGACGTTGAAGTTGCCCATCTGGATATAGGGGCCCGGGGCCGATCCGGCCGGGCGGGCCGCCGCGTCGGGGCCGTCCACCCGCGCCTCCTCCGAAAAAATACAAATGTTCAGCCCGCTCCGCCGGCCGACCATTTCAAGTGTTTCCCCGCTGTGCCGCTCCCCGATCTGGGGAATGGTCGGATTGAAAAAACTGTGCGGCGATTCGGCGCCGATGAGGAGAAGATAATCCCGTCCGTCCCCGACCTCCCCCTCGCCCGAGCGCATCATGTCCTTGGTCACTTCGCGAAAGCGATCCCCTCCGCCCTCGTTTCGGTAGTGCGCCGCCCAGAGAAAATCCTCCCGGCCCGAAAGGATCTCGGGCAGATGCGTCTCGTGAAGCCACCCGAGGTACTCCCCCTCTCCCTCGGCGGGAAGGTCATACCAGAAGGCGATGATTCCCCGATCCATGAGTCACCTCGAAAATAAGCGAGAGATATAATCTGCCGAAATCAACGCTCCGGCCGAGCCCTATTGGACGAACACCGTGCCCGCCTTATCGCGGTGGGAGCAGTTGCCGTAGGTGGCGATAAGCTCGGCCACCTCGGTCTTGCTGGGGTTCTCCTGCCCGTGCACCACCCCGGCCGGGGCGTAGCAGAAGTTCCCCGCCTCCACCAACTGGCGGTCGGGGTTCTCGGGTTCGCCCGAATAAACGTAAATGGGCCCCCTGGCGACGTAAAAGGTCGCGTCGCAGGCGTGGTAGTGCATCTTGTTCTTCCCGCCGGGAGGGATGATCGTCCGCGCCATCGTCATCACCGTCGTTCCGGTGGTCTCGTCGTTCACCCCCCAGAGGATGGTGTAGGGGGGCTCGTATTCCAGGTCCTTGTTCACCTCGACGGAATTGATGATTTTCATTGATTTTTCGGTGTTCATGGCTGGTCTTCCTCTGGTGTGGTGTTCACTGGCTTATCGCCGGGTGATGAAAAACCCAGCTCGTCCGCCGGGTCAAACCGCCCGCTCCGGCGCCTGCCGGGATAGCGGTATCGGTGGCTTTCCGAGCCATTCGGATTTTCATTGCCGGTACTGGGTAATTAAGGGATAATACCCTCAATTCGTTTAATTTTGAACCGATTGGCCCGATTGGAGCGCCCATGGCCGGAGAAAGCCAGAAAGTGAATCAGATCAGCCCGGCGATGGTCCGGCTCGAAATGGTTCTCGCCGCGGCACTGTCCTTAATCGCCGCGTCGCTGTCCATCTTCATGCCGAACCTGATCGCCTTGGGCGGCATCCCGGCGGCACAGGATGTCACCACCCTCTCGCCGATTTTCTTTCCGCGCCTCGCCTTCGCTCTCCTTACCCTTTTGTGCCTGAGGTACCTCGTCCAATCCGTTCACCAACTCCGGGAAATCTCTGGCGGCAGCGCGACCGACGACGCGGATCGACTCTCGCGTGCCGCGCTGATGATGGCTATCGCTGCCGTCTACGCCTATTCCGTCACCGAGCTGGGCTACGGCCTGGCAACCCTCGTTATGACGGCCGTGATCGCCGTCTTCCTCGGTCTCCGGAAGTGGTGGACCATCGTTTCCGTGTCGATTCTCGTCCCCATCGTCATCCGTTTCATATTCGAGCGGCTGCTTCTCATCTCCCTTCCCCGAGGCGAGTTCGAATTCATCGCTGGCATCGAAGACGAGATAATGAAGTTTTTGACCGGCATTTTTCTCGGCGGCTGAGGAGTTTACATGCTCGACGCGTTTTTCCAGGGATTCACCCTTCTCCTCAGATGGGACACTTATCTTTATATCTCCGCCGGCCTCGTCGTGGGAATGTTCGTCGGTGCGATGCCGGGCCTGACGACGATACTGGCCATGTCGGTCTTGCTCCCGGTTTCATTCAAGCTCGAGCCCATGCTGGGCATCCCCTTTCTCGTGGGCGTCTACAAGGGCGGAATCTACGGCGGCAGCATCTCGGCCATCCTGGTTGGCATCCCCGGAACAGGCGCCTCAATCGCCACCACCTTCGATGGTCCGGCCCTCACCCGAAAAGGAAAGGGGCGGAAAGCCCTCGAAATGGCGCTCTATTCCTCCACCATCGGGGATACCCTCTCGGACATATTCACCCTGGTCGCGATCGGCCCCATCGCCATCGTCGTTCTGCTGGTCGGCCCGCCCGAGGTATTCGCCGTCATCATCTTCTCCCTTGTTCTGATCGCGAGCGTATCGAGCGAGTCGGGCCTCAAGGGCGCCATCGCCGCCTTCCTCGGCATGGGCCTGGGCTTCATCGGCACCGACGCCACGACCGGCGCGACGCGGATGACATTCGACATCGAAGCCCTGAGCGGGGGCATCCCGCTCATCCCGCTCGCCATCGGCATTTTCGCCATCCCCGAGGTTTTAGGAGCCGTCGAATCCCGGGCCGTTGGCTTCATCTCCGAGCACATCGATCTCTCCAAAACCGGCGAGCGTCTCAGGTGGAGCGAGTTCAAGAAATCGATCCGCACCATCCTCCGCTCGACGGTCATCGGAACCAGCATCGGCATGGTTCCCGGCGTGGGCCAGGTCGTCGCCGCCTTTATCGGCTACAGCGCGGCGAAGCGCGCCTCGGATCACCCCGAAACATTCGGCAAGGGCGAGCTCGACGGCATCGCCGGGCCCGAGGCGGCCAACAACGCCGTCAACGGCCCCACGCTGGTCCCGCTACTGACTCTGGGAATTCCGGGCGACAACGTAACGGCCATTCTCCTTGGCGCCTTCGTGGCCCACGGGATGCGCCCCGGCCCTCAGATATTCCAGGAGCAGGGCCCCCTCATGTACGCCCTGCTGATCACCATCGTTTTGGCCAACATCCTGTTCGTTTTCATGGGCTATATTCTTCTCAAGCCCTTCGCGCGGGCGATTCAGTTCAAAAAGGCCTATCTTATTCCTGTCATTTTGTCCCTCGCGTTCGTCGGGGCCCTCTCCACGGGGGCGGATTCGGACGTGATTATTATGGTGATCATCGGCGCCTGCTCGTATATACTGAAAAAATTCCAGTTTGATTTAGCGCCGTTGATCATCGCCTTCGTGCTCGCCGAGCCGATCGAATACCGGCTGAGCCAGACCATACTTTACGCGGACGGGACGTTGTTTCACTACCTGTTCGTTCAGCGGCCAGTCGCCTCGGTGTTCCTCTCGGCGGCGATCATCTGGAGCCTTTACATGTTTATCGGTCCCTGGATACGCCGGCGGCTCAAGCAAAGGCTGGCCTAACGCACCTGTTTTCAGAAAGGAGAACCAAATGAAACGCTCGATTTCAATGTTCTTCATCGTCATGATCGCGATCGCCGGCTTTCTGGCGTCGCCGATGGCAGCGTCCGCGGCTAAATACCCGACTCGGCCGATTACGCTTGTCCTGCCCGTGGGCGCAGGCGGTAGCCACGACCTCCACGCGCGGGGAATCACGAGCATCATCGCCGACATCCTCGGGCAGCCGATGATCGTCAAACTGGTGCCCGGCGGCGCCGGAATGAAGGGGACGGGATTCGTCGCCAAGGCCAAGGCCGACGGCTACACCATCCTCTTCACCCACAACGGCTTCGATCAGCTTGTCCCGCAGACGCGGAAAGTCCCCTTCAACACCATGCGGGACTTCAAGACCATCGCCAAGATCAATCACGGTCAGCCGATGTTCATCTCCCTGACCAACAAACCCTGGAAATCCATGAAGGACGTTATCGCCTACGCGAAAAAGAACCCCGGAAAACTCAAGTGGGGCCACAGCGGCGTCTGGGGCGCCGGCCACACGCCTTCGATGCAGTTGGTGAAAGCCGCCGGAATCAAGGTGAAATTTATCCCCCACAAGGGCGGCGGTCCCGCGCTGCGCGCCCTCCTCTCGGGCCAGGACGACATCGGCATGGCGTTCCCGACCCAGGCCCGGCCTCACGCCAAGTCCGGAAAGCTCCGGGCCTTGCTCGTCACGGGCCCCAAGCGCCTCTCGAAAGACCCCGTTTTCAAGGGAGTGCCCTCGGCCGGAGAACTCGGCTTTAACTCGGTCAGCTTCCAGATGGACCGCATCTTCATGGCGCCCTCGAAGACGCCCGCGGGGCGTCTCCAAAGCCTGCGAGACGCGTTCGTCAAGCTGACGAAAAACAAGTCCTTCAAACGCTTCATGCGGAGCATCGGCGAGGGTGTTGTGTTCGTCGGCGGAGCGGATTACGACAAGAACCGCGCCCAGCGCTACAAGGAGTTCACCGCGCTCATCAAGGCGATGACCGCCAAGTAGGAATTCCGGAATCGAGGGGTCTTCCCGCAACGGGGAGGCCCCTTTTTTCTTCCGCCGCCCGGCGGCTCCCTGGAGACCCGTAATGGCCAAATTCACGAAATTCGTTCATAACACCCGGACCATGGAGGCCCGCCATGCCGGGGGCGATTACTCCACCGCGCACGGGCCGTTCATCGAGGGCGAGCGATTAATTTTTGGGAAAATCACCATCCCGGCGGGGACGAAGGCCGAGCCCCACAGCCACCCGAACGAGCAGTTCAGCTACGTCGTTCAGGGCCGCGTGCGGATGGTCATCTCCGGCAAATCAAAAATCGCCGGCCCCGGCGACATCACCCACACGCCGGCGGGCGCGGTTCACAGCGCCACGGTCATCGGCGACGAGGACCATGTTTTCATCACCTGCAAGGACGCCTCCTGGGGGATTCATGGCATCAAGGCGGGAGGGAGCAAAACTAAAACCAAGAGCGCGGCCAAAAAAACGGTGAAGAAAAAAACGAAAAAAAAGACCGCCCGCAAAACGGTTAATAAGAAGGCTAATAAAACAACGAAAAAGAAAACCTCCCGCTAACCGATTTTTTCGGCTAATCTCCGGCACGAGGAAAAGCTATTTTTATTTATGGACTTTAAAACCATTCGAAGGGAGATACACCAATGCAGTGTTTCTACAGCACCGATGAAATGGAAAAAAATCTGGCCGGGGAGGGCTACAGCCCAGCGAGCGGATC
>NYYB01000123.1 GCA_002685755.1 Nitrospinota bacterium | reverse complement strand
GCCACGACCGGGGAAACGGAAGGGGCGGCGCGCGCTCATGGCACATGGTGCTCCTCGCGCAAAACGAGAAGGGCTACAAGAATCTGTGCGAATTGGTGACGGCCGGATTCACCGAGGGGATGTACTATTATCCTCGGATCGACCGGGAACTGCTCGAATCTCGCGCTGAGGGGCTGATCTGCACCTCGGCCTGCCTGCGCGGCGAGGTGAACGACGCCCTTTTGAAGGATAACCGGGCCGCGGCGCTGGAGGCGGCGACGTTTTATAAAGAACTTTTTCCAGGGCGCTTTTATCTCGAAATTCAGGATCACGGTATGGAGGAGGACCGCAAGGTCGTCCCCGAGGTGTTCTCCCTGGCGAAAGAGCTCGACCTTCCCCTCATCGCCACCAACGACACCCACTATCTCAACCGGGGGGATCACCAGTTCCAGGAGGTGCTCATCTGTGTCCAGACGGGGAAAACCCTGAACGACGAGAAACGGATGAAGATCAAGAGCGAGGAGTTTTACCTGAAGACGGCGGACGAAATGGAGGCCCTTTTCCCGGAGGCGCCCGAGGCGCTCTCCAATTCACTGGCCATCGCCGAGCAGTGCAATTTCGAATTTAACTTCGGCGGAAATCATTACCCCGATTTCGAGACCCCCGAGGGGGAGACCAAGAAATCCCTCCTGAGGAAGCTTGCCGAGGAGGGGCTCGACGAGCGCCTCGTGCAACTCTCCATCGGAGACGAGGAGGCCGGGCGCTATCGTGGCCGGCTGGCCATGGAACTCGACGTTATCAACTCCCAGGATTACGAAGGATATTTCCTGATCGTCTCGGATTTCATCCGCTACGCCAAGAGCGAGGGGATACCCGTCGGGCCGGGAAGGGGATCGGCGGCGGGCAGCGTGACGGCGTATGCGCTTGGCATCACCGGAATCGATCCGATCCGCTATTCCCTGCTGTTCGAGCGCTTCCTGAACCCCGAGCGCATCAGCCCGCCCGACATCGACATCGATTTCTGCATGGACCGGCGCGATGAGGTGATCCGCTACGTGCAGGAAAAGTACGGGAGCGAGAACGTCTGCCAGATAATCACCTTCGGCAGCATGTTGGCCAAGGGCGTGCTCCGCGATGTGGGCCGGGTCATGGACATGGCCTACGGCGAGGTGGACCGCATCGCCAAGCTCGTGCCCAACGAGTTGAAGATAACGCTCGAGGACGCGCTTCAAAAAGAGCCGCGCCTCAAGGAGGCGGCTGCCCGCGATCCGAAAATTCAAAAACTGATACAGACCTCTCGGCACCTGGAAGGGAATATTCGCCACGCGGGGACACACGCCGCCGGCGTCGTGATCGCGCCCTCGAGGCTCACCAACTTCGTCCCGCTCTACAAAAGCACCGGAAGCGGGGGCGAGCTCGTGACGCAGTTCGACATGAAGGATGTCGAGGGGCTGGGTCTGCTCAAGATGGACTTTCTGGGCCTTAAGACGCTCACCGTCCTCGATCGGGCGGTCAATCTGATTCGCGGGCTCGGGGAGGAGGTCAATCTGGAGAGGTTATCCCTCGATGACGCCGAAACCTACCGGCTTCTCTCGAGCGGGCGGACGACGGGTATATTTCAGCTCGAGAGCCGGGGCATTCGCGAGTATCTCCGCAAGCTCGCCCCGAGCGCTTTCGAGGATTTGATCGCAATGGTGGCCCTCTACCGGCCGGGGCCTCTCAACAGCGGCATGGTCGATACCTTCATCAAGCGGAAACAGGGGCGCGAGGAGATTAACTACTACTTCGATGAGCTGAAGCCCATCCTGGAGAGCACATACGGGGTCATGATCTATCAGGAGCAGGTCATGCAGATATCGGCCGCCCTCTCGGGGTTCTCGTTGGGCCGCGCCGACGTACTCAGGAAAGCGATGGGGAAGAAAAGCCCCGAGCTCATGGCCGAGCAGATGCGCGATTTCGTCGAGGGCGCGGTGGAGCGGAAAAAAGACCGGAAAAAAGTCGAGCATCTCTGGGATCAGATACAACAATTCGCCGGCTACGGCTTCAACAAAAGCCACAGCGCGGCCTACGCCTTGATCGCGTACCAGACGGCCTACCTCAAGGCGCATTATCCGCGCGAATTCATGGCCGCCCTGCTGACCTGCGATCGCGACAACGCCGACAAGGTGATCAAGGATATCGCCGAGTGCCGCGAAATGGGCATCGTCGTCCTGCCGCCCGATCTGAACGCAAGCGAAAAGGATTTCATCGTCGAGGGCACTTCAATCCGCTTCGGCCTGGCGGCGGTCAAAAACGTTGGCGAAGGGATGGTGGACGCCATCCTGGAGAGCCGGGGAACGGGTGGCCCATTTGGCAGCCTGGTTGATTTCTGCCGCAGAGTGGACCACAAGCAGCTCAACCGAAGGGCGGTGGAGAGTCTCATCAAGGCGGGAGCGGCGGATAGCCTTAATCTCGGCCGGGCGAAGGCGGTGGCCGCGCTCGAGGCGGTCATGGAGGCCACGGCCCGGGAGCGAAAGAGCGTGGCGGCCGGTCAGGCGAGCCTGTTTTCAGGCGAGGACGACTCACTGGCGGCTTTTCCGTTGCCGGACGTCCCGGAGTGGGCGAACAAGGATCGCCTCGGTTTCGAGCGCGAAGTGCTCGGTTTTTATGTTTCGGGCCATCCCTTGAGCGATTTCGAGGAAGTTATCCGCCGCTTTACGAACATGGACTCGAGGAGACTCGGCGAGATCGAGTCCTCCCGGAAAGTCCGGATGGCCGGGCTCATTCGGTCCTCCAAGGCACGCACCACCCGCGCCGGCAGGCGGATGGCGACGCTTCTGGTCGAGGACCAGGAGGGCACGGCGGATATGACGATGTTTCCCCAGGTGTTCGAGCAAAATTATCTTGTCTTGGATACGGAGGAGCCCGTTTTCATCGAGGGGAACGCCGAGGTCTCGGACGACGGAATCCAGGTGCTGATTCAGTCCATCGGGCTTCTCTCGGAGTGGGAAAAATACAACGCCAAACGAATGGTTCTCCAAATTCACCCGGAGGAGCAAGGGTTCAGCGGCCTGAGCGCGGTTCGCGATGTTCTGACCCGCCATCCGGGCGATTGCCCGGTGTCCCTCTTTGTTCATTTCGATGATCGGGAGGTCGAAATCTCGGCCGGGAAAAATTTCGTTGTCGCTCCTACGGACGAACTTAGCGCCGAATTGGGAAATCTGGTGGGAGCGGAGGCGGTTTATTTTGAGTGAACACTCCGCGGGTGACGGGTTGCCTGGCGTCCAGGCCGCACTTTTGGGGCGCGTTCCCTTTGAGGAGTCCTGGGAGCTTCAGCAAAAAATCTGGGAAGACCGCGCCGGGGGAAAGACCGGCGAGGATATATTTTTGTTTTTGGAACATGACCCCGTTTTCACCCTCGGAACGGGCGGCTCGGAGGCCAATGTCCTCTCCCGCCGCCCTCCTTCGGGCGAGGGGGAGATCCCATTGGTCCGGGTCAACCGCGGCGGGGAGGTCACCTACCACGGGCCCGGGCAGTTGATGATGTACGCCATATGCGACCTGCGCCGGCGGGAGAGAGATGTTCATATCCATTGCCGGCGTCTTGAGGAGATATTCGTCCGGTATCTATCGGCCATGGGAATCACCGCCGAGCGCCGGGCCGATATGCCCGGCCTCTGGGTCGAGGGGCGGAAGATCCTCTCTCTCGGGGTTGGGGCCCGCAGGTGGGTGACGATGCACGGGGTGGCGTTTAATATCGCTCCCGATCTCCGGTTTTTCGATATGATACATCCCTGCGGCGAGGTGGGCGCCCGTGTGACATCGCTCGAAAAACTCATCGGCGAGGCTCCGCCGCTTGGCGAAGTTGCGGAGTCGCTGTCTCCGGTTTGCCGGGATGTCTTTGGGCAGGAGTTCATCTGGACGGGGGAAGCAACCGCTCCTTTTTTCCCTTTAACCCCGGTAGAGGGTGGTTGCTCATGACCAGGAGACAAAAGCTCGTGAGGGGCTATCTTATTTTGATTCTGGCGAGTGCGTCGGTTTTAATGATGTCCGGCCAGGTGGGTGCGGCGGCGGTCGCCGGGGCAGAGGCGATTTTTTCTCCCGGTGTGTGGCAGCTTTTCACGAAGGGCGGCTACACGATGATTCCCATCGGGCTCTGCTCGGTCATTACCGTCGCGGTTGTTATTGAGCGGCTGATTTCTCTTCGCCGCGAAAAAATCCTACCGAACGAACTGGTGTCCACTCTCGAAAATCATCTGATACGGGCGGATTTCGAGGAGTCTACCCGCCTCTGCGAGCGATTCGAGGTGCCTTTCGCGCGAGTCGTCAGGGCAGGCCTCTCCAGGCGCCACCTGGGGATCGGCGAAATGGAGCGCGCCATGGTCGGTACGGGGCAGCATGAGGCGACGGTTCTTTCGAGGAACCTGCGCACCCTTGGTGTGGTAGCCAACCTCGCTCCGATGCTCGGCCTTTTCGGAACTGTCGTCGGGATGATTCGGGCTTTTGCCGTGATCAGCCAGTTTGGAACCGGAAACCCTAGTCTGGTCGCCGAGGGAATATCGGAAGCGCTCCTCACCACCGCGGCGGGACTTTTGGTCGGGATTCCCTCGCTCGCGGCCTATCATTTTTTCAGATCCCGGGGAGATCGCTTTCTATTTGAAATCGAGACCATTGCGTTCGAACTCCTCCATATCATCGCCGTTCAGACGGGGCAGGATGGAACCCCCCGGAGAGCATCGATACGCCCCGCCGAAAGGACGACCCCGGGCGGGAATTCCGAAGGCGGGAATTCCGAAGGTGGGAATTCCGAAGCTGGGGAACCCAAGTTCGGAGAACCCGAAGCCCGTAATTCCGAAGCAGGGGATCCCAAATTCGGGGAGGAGGAATAGGTGCGTTTCGCCTCAAAGACCGAGGAGGACTATAGCCTCCAGCTGACCTCGTTGATTGACGTGGTGTTTTTGCTCCTGATTTTCTTCATGGTTTCGACCTCCTTCGTCGATTTCACCCGCCGGATGGATATCCTCCTTCCCCAGTCGAAGAAGAGCACCGAAGTCGAGCGGGTGGAGAATTTCCTCCTCGAAGTGGGTGTCGAAAAAAAGCTTACGCTTAACGGAAAAGACATTACGATCGATGATCTGGAGCGCCGCCTCATGGAAGCCAGGCGAACGCCCGGCCGGCGCACACTCATCATCAAGGCGGACAAGCGCCTGGATTACGGTTTCGTCGTGCGGATTATGGGTATCAGCTTTTCCGCTGGGATTCGGGATATTTCCGTCGCCGTGAAAGAATAGGCGGCTGGCCGCTGCCGTTGATTCGGCCGGATTGAGAGGCCCGCTCCGGCATGTCCCCCTTTTTACCGCTGTTCCTGTCAGTAATAATTCTCAATAGGAAACAGGATGTGACCGAAAAGGTCCAGGACCCGACCACGACATTTCCCGGAAAAAAAGGCGAGCCGGCTCGGCTTATTTTGCTTCGTCATGGCGCCTCGGGCGGCTCCGCCGAAGGCCTTCTCATCGGGCGGACGGACGTGGATCTCCTCCCCCCCGGCGAGGCCCAGGTGCGCGGGGCGGCCAAACGGGCGGCCCGTTGGCTTAACGGCGCCGCTGGAATTTCGATGGTGTCGAGCCCGCTTCTTCGAGCCCGCCGGAGCGCGGAAATTTTCCGGGCGGAAATCTCCCGGGCGAAGGGGCCGGGACCGGGCCCGGGCGGGGCGGTCGTTCGAGAGACCCGGATAATCGACGGTCTCAGCGAACTCGACCTCGGGGATTGGGAGGGGGAAACCTACGAGGGGTTGATGGAACGAGACCCGGAGCGAATGCACCGGTATTTCGATAGCTTTCTCACGTCGAAATCCCCGGGCGGGGAGTCGCTGTCGGACCTTGCGGCGCGGGTACGCCCGGCGGTAGAAGGGTTGAGAATTGAAGGCGCCGGGCGCGTGACCGTCGTGACGGCGCACGCGGCGGTGAACCGGGTGATCGTTTGCGATTCGCTCGGGACGCCCCTCAATAATTTCTTCCGGGTCGAATTGGGTCTTGGGTCTTTATGCGTGATCGACTATCACGGGGAGGTTCCGCTCGTTCGGTTGGTCAACGGGTGAGCGATGTCAGTCGCCGTTCTTGATTTTTCTCTCCGCGCCCTTCTGCATCAAAATGACCATCATGAAAAGGATGTTGAAGCTTTGGAGGACGAGCAGGATGGCGTCCACCAACTGGCCGTTTCGCAGCACGATTGCCGAAATCCCCAGCGAGCTTGCGATGAGGTAGATGAAGAAAACGGTCTGGCGGTTAGACAGGCCCAGCGCGCTCAACTGATGGTGAATGTGGTCCCTGCCCACGTAGTCCAGCCACTGCCGGATGTTCCCGACCTTTCCCGAGGACACGCGGATGACCGAGGTATAGGTCATATCGAACAGCAGTACGCCCAGGATCAGCACCGGAATCGAGAAGGCTTTGATGGGATCATGCGTGTCCCACTGTCCCAGTACGCCCATGCAGGCCAGGGTGAAGCCGATGAAGGTGCTTCCGGCATCGCCCAGGAATATCAGGGCGGGTTTCTCGGGATGCAGGTTAAAGGGGAGAAAGCCCAGGCATCCGCCCATGAGGGCGAGGCCAATGAACATCAAACCGGGCTGGTTTGTCTGGTAGGCGGTCAGGCTGATGAAAAACGAGGGGATGGCGCCCAGGCCCGCGGCGAGACCGTCCATGCCGTCCAGGAAATTGAGGGCATTCGCGATACCGATGAGCCATATGAAAGTGAGAGCGACTTCCACGGAGTCTCCCCACAGGGTCGGAGGCATGAAAGAGAGCCGCACGCCCGAGTAGACTACGATGGCGCAGGCGAGAAGCTGGCCGAGGATTTTGAGGCGCGAGGAAAGTTCACGGACATCGTCCCAGAGGCCGATCGCCAAGATAACCAAGGCGCCCAGGGCGATGCCGGTTATTTCCTGGGAAAAAAGATTGTTCATTGTCATCGCCGCCGAGAAGCCGATAAATACGGCCAACCCGCCCATTAGCGGCGTTGGATTTCCGTGGATTTTCCGCTCGTCGGGGATGTCGAGGCCGCCGAGCCGGAAGGCGTATATCCGAACGATGGGAGTGATGAATAAGGTGACCAGAAAGGACACCGCCGGAATGTAAATCCACCGGAGCCCATTACCAATCAGCCAGACACGCACCTGCGGAAGCATCGAGAAGAAGAGAAGCAGAAATGAGAACCCGTATACATAGATGAAGGCATAGCTTAGTCCGAGCTTGCGGGACTCGTGGTCGCCATGGGTCATTTCGGCGCCTCGTCGGGAAAGAGCGATAGCACCGCTTCTGCAACGGCATCGGCTTCATCATCGATCATCGTGGGATAAATCGGAAGTGACAAATGGCGCATCCAGGCGCTCTCCGCGCCGGGAAATCCGGACTCGCCCATCAATACGTGAAGGGGCTTGAAAACCGGCCTTCGCGCGGCGATGCCTTTTTCCTCGAGCTTGTCGATGGCCCGCCGCGGGCCTTCGCCGCCATTTTCATCGATCCAGCTATCGGGTGTAAGCGGCGGTGTAAAGATGTACCCCCTTGGCGGCCAGGAGCACTGACTTCGCCGGTGTAAAAGTGGCCCGTCATCATGCTCTTCTATGAGGTCCGCCCCGACGGATCTGACGGAAGGCGGGGGGAATGTACAAAGTGGACCTGTACG
>NYYB01000122.1 GCA_002685755.1 Nitrospinota bacterium | reverse complement strand
GAGATGACGGTGGCCTTCCGCGAAGAACATTTTTTCGCCGATACCGAAAAAGCCTCAGAACTCAGTGAGACTTGGGATGAATACGGCAAGTTGTGGACGGATATCATTATTGACGGTCAGGAGGCGGGTGAATTTATAGGTCTGGTCCAGCGAGACGGCCACGCCCAGATCGCCGTAGGCAATCTCCTCGGTCACCATCGCCTGAAGGAGGTGGCGCGCCCCGAAGCCGCCTAATTTCTCGGGGACGGTCAGCGTCCTCAGGCCCGCCGCGTCGATTTTATCGGTGATATCCCAGGGATAGGCCTGGTCGGGGGGGTAGTTGCGGTCGCGCTCGGCGGCGATGGGCAGGACATCGCGCCGGGCAATTTCGCGGGCCCGTTGCACGATTTCGGCTTCCTCGGTCGATAAATCCGGCTGCACACTTGCCTCATTTCATTTATCAATATTCAAGCGCTTTTTTTCAGGCGCCTGTTTTCAAGAAAATCCCGGCGAAGGGGCTTTGTTCGGGAGAAATCAGGCTACGGCCCCGCCGCCGGGTTGTCAATGAAACCAGCCCGACGAGGTTCACCCCCGCCCGGCGCCCTGCTAGGATGTCGCCGCTCACGAAAACCCGGATAAAGGAAATAAAATGCGGCCTTTGCGCAGTTTACTGTTCAGCCCCGGCATCCGCCCCGAGATGATGGAAAAAGCCCCCCGCTCGGGGGCGGACGCCCTTATATTCGATCTGGAGGATTCGGTCCCCCGCAGCGGACGACCCGAGGCTCGCGGCCACGTCGCCCAGGCGATCAGCCGCACCAAAACGCTCGGCCGCGAGGGAGCACCCCCGGTTTTTGTCCGGGTGAACCATCCCTCGACGGGGGAGATGGAAAAGGACCTGGAGGCCGTCGTTCCGGCCCGCCCCTACGGGGTGATTCTACCCAAGGTGGAGACGGCGGGAGACGTTGAACGGCTGGACTCGGTTCTCTCCGCCCTCGAGGCCAGCGCGGGATTCGCGCCGGGCGATATTGCCGTCGTTCCCCTGCTCGAGAGCTGCCGGGGACTTCACTTCACCTACGAGATCGCCACCGCCTCCCCGAGGGTTCGGGCCATGGCCTTCTCGAGCGGCGAGGAGGGGGACTTCATGGTGGACATCGGGGGCAGGTGGACGCCCGAGGGGGAGGCGTTTCTCTACCCGAGGAGCAAACTCGTCTGCGAGGCTCGGGCGGCGGGGATCGAATTTCCCCTCGACGGGGTTTTCATGAATTTGGGGGATGAGGCCGCCCTCCTCCGGGAGTGCCGCCTAGCCCGGAACATGGGGTACACCGGCAAAATGGCCATCCATCCGAAGCAGGTCGCCGCCATTCACTCCGTCTTCACGCCCTCGGACGAGGAGATCGAGTACAACCGGGGGCTCATCGAGGCCTTCCGGCGGGCCGAGGCCGAGGGGAAGGCCGCCGTCGAGTTTCGCGGCATGATGGTGGACTACGCCAACCTCAAGCGGGCCGAGCAGATCCTCGCGCTCGCCGATTCCTTCTAGCCGGTTTCTATTGGACCGATTCTTTTTGGACCGATTCTTATAAGAAAGGCGCTCTCCCAAGTGACCCCCTCACCTTCTCTTTTTCGCCTTTTGCGCCCCGCCTCGGTGTCCATCGTGGGACTCTCCGCCGATCAATCGAAACACGGCGGGCGCGTTCTCTCGTTCCTCCGGGCCGCCGGATTCGAAGGATCGATCTGGGGGGTGCACCCCCGGACACCCGCCGTCGAGGGAGTCGAAATGTTTCCCTCGCTGGAGGAGGTCCCCGCCTCGCCGGACGCCATCGTCCTCGCCGTTCCGCCGCCCTCGATTCCGGGAGTCCTCGAAGCCGCCGGAGAGAAAAAGGCGGGCGGCGCCATTATTTTCAGCGGCGGATTCGCCGAAACCGGGGCGGAAGGCGCGGCGCTTCAAGACCGCGTCCTGGATGTCGCCCGCGCCGGGGGGGTCCGGCTGCTCGGGCCCAACTCGGCGGGAATCATCCTCCCCGGCGCACGGACCATTCTGAGCTTCCTGACCTGCCTCGAGCGGCCGATAGCGGAAATCCGCCCGGGGCCCGTCGGACTCGTCACCCAGAGCGGGGGAACGGGCAGCTTCATCCACAACCTCGCCGCCGACCGGGGGGGCGGCCTCGCCATTTCCGTTTCAACCGGCAACGAGGCCGACATCGAACTCGGCGAGGTGTTCGCCGCCCTGGTGGACGAGCCCGATGTCCGGGCCATCGCCCTTCTGCTCGAAACCGTGCGGGACGGCCCGCGATTCATCGCGGCGGCCCGGGCGGCCCGCGCGGCGGGTAAACCCGTCGTCGCCTGCAAGATCGGCCGCACGCGGGTCGGCCAGGAGATCATGCGGACGCACACCGGCGCCCTCGCCGGCCCCCTGCGCACTTTTGAGGCGGCGTTCGAATCCCTGGGCATCGCCTCCGTCCGGACCCCGGCCGAACTCCTCGATGTGGCCGAGGTCATGGCGCGCGCTCCCCTTCCCGGGGGAGAGGGCGTGGGGATTGTCACCCACTCGGGCGGCGCGGCGGTCATGCTGGCGGACCGGGCCGGGGAGCTGGGGCTATCGCTTCCCGGGCCCTCCCCCGATCTGAAAAGCCGCCTCGCCCCACTACTCCAGATGGGCGCCGCCGGAAACCCCGTCGATCTCGGGGGAATTGTCAGCAGGCCCGAGCGCTACGGAGAAGCGATCCGCCTTTTTCTGGGAGATCCCGCCTACGACCTCGTCATCCCGGTTTCGACGCCCCACCCCTCCGCCCACTCGGCGGGCCGAGCGCGGGAGTTGACCCGAATATCGAGAGGGGCGAGAGAGCCGCTCCCGAACCTCTGGCTGGCCGGGGAGCTCGGGCGGGCGGGGCTCGAAATTCTGCGCGAGGAAGACGCGCCAGTCGCTGAAAACGCCGAGAGTTTACTGCTGGCGGTGAAGGGACTCGTCCGGCTGGGCGTCATGAAACGCGCCGAAAGCGCGGATGCCTCAAGCGTAGAAGCTCCGGCCCCGGACGCGGGAATGATGAAACGGCTGCGCAAGCGGCGGGCCGAGGGAAATCTCAACCTCTCCGAGGCCGAGAGCAAGGCGCTTCTCGGAGAATTGGGGATTCCAGTAGTCACCGGCGAGGCGGCGGCCTCGCCGATTGAGGCCGCCCGCGCCGCCGCGCGAATCGGGTATCCCGTCGTCCTCAAGGCGATCTCGGCCAATCTCCCGCACAAAAGCGAAGCCGGTGGGTTGCGGCTGAACCTTCGGAGCGAGGACGAGCTTCGGCGGGCCTGGGAGGAGATGATGAGCGGCCTCGACGCGAACGAGCCCGGCGTTTCGGTCGAGGGGTGGCTGGTTGAGGAGTTCGCGCCGGGGACCGAGATGATAATTGGCAGTGTGCGCGACGCCACCTTCGGCCCCATGGTGCTCGCCGGGGCGGGAGGCGTCCTCGCCGAGGCGCTTGATGATGTGGCCCTCGCCATGGCACCGGCCACCGAGGCCGACGCGGCCCGGATGATAGCCTCGCTTCGCGGAAGGCGGCTCCTCCGGGGGTTCCGGGGGGCCCCGCCGGCGGACGAGGGGGCCCTCGCCGCGCTCATCGCCCGCCTCTCTCGGGCCGCCGCCGCCTATGGGGGGGATATCTCCGAGATCGATCTTAATCCGGTGACCTACTCGGGGGGGCGCTGGCTCGCGGCGGACGCCCTGATCAAACTGACGCCGATCAAATAGCGTTTTTATTATCAATTGCTTATGCGCTTTCAAGGGAAACCGTATGAGGGAATCCGCGGCCGCCCGTCCGCCCGGCGAATCTGGCGCGTAATGACCAAATTCAATACAATGGGCGGCAAGCTATGGAGAAGTTCCAATAATCTCGAACGCGCCCTCAAGAGGAAAACGGAGAGTACCCGATGAGCCCCGAAGGCGAATTATCCGAGAAGGACCAAAAGCGGAACTTCACCCTCGACGTTCTCTCCTCGAAGCTGAGGCAGCACTACGAGTTCTTCGCCAGCCTGAGCAAAGAGGAACTGCTCGATTTTCTCCGCTCCTGCGACAGCCAGGATTTCCAGTCCGGGGAGATTATTTTCGAGGAGGGCGAGCTGGACGCCGCCTGGTTCATCGTCATCTCGGGGCGGGTGCTCATCCACCGCGAGGAGAAGACGATGGGCTACATCGGCGAGGGGCAATGCTTCGGAGAGATCGGCCTCCTGAAAGACGCCCCCCACTCGGACTCGGCGAGGGCCGAGACCGACACCATCCTTTTGTCCGTCCAGCGGACCATTCTCAGCGATAACATGCCGGCCCTCGGCTACAAGGTCCTCGAATTCATCGCCAGCCAGCTGGCCGACAAACTCGCCAAGGTCAACCTCCAGATCTAAAACATGGGCATCGAGGAGTAAACGCCTTATTTGAGGAAAGGCTCGCGCCGCGCTAGAATCCCCTCGGACCAGCCACCTGAAGCATTCATCCACCCTCGCACCCTGCGGGCCGCGCCCTGCCGTGCGCGAAAAAATTCATGGGCGAGCCGAAGGAATTCATGATCAAAAAAACATCGCGCAAAAAATCACGGAGCGTCGCCGCCTTCCTCGGGTACCGCCGCCCCTCGGGCCCCCCCGGCGCGCGGAACCACCTCGCCGCCGTCAGCGTCATGGACAACACGAACCCGCTCGTGCGCCGCATCGGCTCGCTCCGTCGGGACGTCCTGGCGCTCAACACCACCTTCGGGCGCAATCTCATGGCAGATGATGAGACGCAGCATTTTCGCGTCATGGGCCACCTGGCGGGCCACCCCAACGTGGGCGCGGCCCTCATCGTGGGTCTCGAGCCCGAGAGCGCGGCGAAAATGGCCGAGACGGCGGCCAAGGCCTCCCCCTGGATGCCGATCGAGATCGTCACCGTCCAGGAGTCGGGCGGCACCCTCAAGACGACCGACCGGGCGCTCGAGGCGGCGGCCCGGCTGTCGGATCACCTGGCCTCGGCGCGCCGCGTGGAGTGCCCGCTGGGCGAGATCACCCTCGGCGCCGAGTGCGGAGGGTCGGACACCACGAGCGGGCTGGTCTCCAACCCCGTCACGGGGATGCTGGCCGACAGATTCGTCGCCCGGGGGGGGGCGGTTATTTTCTCCGAGACGCTCGAGATCGTCGGGGCCGAACATCTGCTCGCCCGCCGCGCTGGGGACGCGAAAACCCGTCGCCGGCTGCTGGCGGGCGTGCGGCGCGCCCTCGACTATGCCGCCGGTGCGGGGGTGGACCTTATCGGCTGCAACCCGACGGCGGACAATATCAAGGGCGGCATCTCCTCCATCGAGGAAAAAAGCCTCGGCGCCGTGAAAAAAGGCGGCAGCGGCCCCATCAACGAGGTCGTCGGCGTCGGCGAGCGGCCCCCCCGGCGGGGGACGATCTTCGCCGACGCGCCCTGCGGCGGGGTGGAGAACCTCACCTCGCTCTCGGCGAGCGGGGCCCAGGCGATCATCTTTTCCACCGGAATCGGAAACCCCATCGGACACCCCGTCTCCCCGACGATTCACGTCACCGGCAACCCGGGGACCGCCGCCCGCATGGCCGAGAACATCGACCTGGACCTGAGTGCGGTGATTTCGGGCGGCATGGGGTTTGAGGAGGCGGCGGACCGCCTCGAGGCGGAGTTGATCGATGTTCTGAGCGGAAAGCCGACCTGCGCGGAGGCCCTCGGCGAGACCGAAATCACCGTCAGCCGCGCGGGGCTGAATCTATAGGACTTCACTTATTCAAAGAGAGAACACTCAAAGGGAGAATCGTTCATGGCCCAGGAAATCGCTCCCGTCCCGGTGGACGGAGACTACGTCGTCAATCTGGCCCGGGAGCTGATCCGAATCCCGGCGGAGAACCCGCCCGGCGATTGCTCGGAGATCGCCGGTCGGATTTTGTCCGAACTCAAAACGCTCGGCGTGGATCGGATCGAGACCCACGAATTCAAAAGCGGGATGCCGAACTTCGTCATCCAGACCGGGGAGGGGGGAGCGGGCGGCCACTTCGTCATCGGCGGCCATATGGACACCGTTCCCGTCCACCCCGAGGAGGTGGAGACCTGGGAGGTCCCGCCCTTCAGCGGCGAGCTTCGCGGCGATGAAATCTGGGGACGCGGCGCGGCGGACATGAAGGGCGCGCTCGCCTCGACGCTGGGGGCCTTCAAGGCGCTGCGCGACGGGGGAGTCAATATCCCCGGCAAGTTGACCTGGGTCCTTCTCTCCGACGGCGAGCACGGAGACCAGAACGGCGCGGCCACCCTCGCCGAGCGGGGCATCCTCAAGGAGATCGGCGGCGATATGGTCCTCTACACCGAATCGACCTCGAACAACATCAT
>NYYB01000121.1 GCA_002685755.1 Nitrospinota bacterium | reverse complement strand
TCGAGAGGGGGCTGAGGGAAGTCGGGGCCGCGGTCACGTTTACGAAAATTCGAGACAATAGATTTCAACTTATTGAATCTAATAAAGTTATAGAGCTTATTTCTGTTGAAACGACGGACATTTCGGCCACGTGGATTCGCGAGATCGTGCTGGAGGGAGGGGGGCTTCAAAATTTATTGCCACCCTCGGTTGAAGCCTTTATAATTCGGCGCGGTTTGTATGGCAGGCCGGTTTGATTTTCCGGCTTGCGGTTTGTATTGTAGGCCGCTTTGATTTTCCGGCCAGATTTTCTGGCTAAAGAAAAAGATTAATCGGCGAAGGGGAACCGGAAAAGTTTTGATCGATTTGAACGAGCGTCTTCAGATCATTTACGGCGTTGTTGACTCGAAAATGGGCCTCGACCCGGTGGTTTTGGATCTTCGGGGCCTCACGTCCGAGTTGGACTCTTTTTTTATCTGTCACGGAACAAGCTCACGCCACGTTAAGGCGGTCGCCGATGCGACCCAGGAGAAGTTAATTGAAATCGGCGAGAAGCCGTTATTCGTAGAAGGGCTCAACGAAGCCACTTGGGTTCTTATGGACTGCGGGGACGTGGGAATCCATATTTTCGAGGAGAAAACACGGGACTACTACCGCCTGGAAGACCTTTGGTCTCATGCGCCGTTGATGGACCTGACGGCTTTAAGTTCCGCCTCCGATTTGATTACCCGACAGAATTTGAGGATTTGACGTGAAACACTTAAAGAAAAAAGAGATGAAAATGCTTGTTGAACGGTTAAATGAAGTTCGCCGGGATATTTTGGGGGATGTGGAGGCGGTTCATCGCCAGAGCAATGAAATCGGTACTGACGGCACCCAGGACATCGGCGATCTCGCGGCGGCCACCTACTCCAAGCAGGTCATGATGGAACTGGGCGGGCGCGAGCGCGAGCGGCTCCGGGAGGTCGAGGACGCCTTCAAACGAATCGAAGATGGCACCTACGGTATTTGCCAGGAGTCGGACGAACCCATTCCCTTCACACGCCTCGAGGTGATTCCTTACACCCGCTTCACTGTGGCGGCTCAGGGCGAGATGGAGCAGCGAAGGAAAGCCGGGAGAGCCTAGGGGAGGGGGTAAGGCATGGGACTTCGCCTGATTCTCGCGCTTGTCCTGCCTCTCGCCGTTGCCCTGTATATTCTCCATTTTAACCGCTTCACGGTAGCATTCCACATCGCCAAGGATGTGGTCATATCCGATATCCCCGTTGTCATCCTGATTTTCCTCTCCGCACTTGCCGGGGCTTTTTTCGCCAGTCTGCTTGGATGGACCGAGACCGGGATTGCCGGGTTGTCGCGGCAGCGCGAGCGCCGGGCCGCCCGGCGGCGCGTAAGGGCGCGAAGCGTTTTCTCCCGTGCGGAGGCGCTCAGGTCGCGGGGGAAAATCCGGGCCGCCCGGCGAAAGGCGAGGAAGGCGGCACGGCTCGATCCCGCGCTTTCCCCCGCCTTCGGCCTGGCCGGGGATCTGGCGGCCGAGGCGGGCGATCTCGAAGAAGCGCTTCGGTGCAGCGAGCGGCTCCATTCATTGTCGCCGGACTCGCTCGAGGCGCTGGTCCGGCTATCCTCAAACCTCGAAGACGCCAACCGGACCGGAGAGGCCGAGAAACTGCTCTCCCGGCTGGGTGAGAGCGGAGCGGTTCACCCGGATATTATTCGACGCCTGCGCGACATGTTCGCCGGCCAGGAGCGCTGGGAGAAGGCGCTGGCGGCCAGCCGAAAGCTCTCCTCCTCTTGGGCGTCGGTCTCCCAGAGGGCGGCGGACGAGCGGGCCGAGGGCGATATCCTGATGGCGGCGGGCGAGGAGAAAATCGCCCTCTCCGACGGAAAGGCGGCGGCGGAGCTGCTCGAGGAGGCGGTGCGGCGCATGCCCGAGGAGAGCGGGCCCCGGCTGCGGCTGGGGGATGCGCACCTTCTGGCGGGGCGGTCCAAGCGGGCCGTTAAAACCTGGGAAGAGGGCTACCGCCGCCTCGGGGCCACCGAGTTTTTGCACCGGGTCGTTGCCCAGTACGGGCTCGACGGCGATGAAAAGGAAAAGCGCCAGGCGGCTCAGGCGATGTTGTCCTGCGGGCGGTTGAGGGAGGAGGACCCGGTTCCGATGGTGATGGCCGCTGCGCTGCTTTTTGATGCGGGGCGCGGCGAGGAGGCCCGCAAATGGCTCGAGGCCGCGACCGAGAAGGCCGTGGGTCTGTCCCGCGAGGACAGCTGGGTGGGCGTGGTGCTCGGCCTGCTCGATGCCCGGGGTAAACTAGAGGCGGGGGACCGGCTGGCCGCGGAGAGCGTGCTCCAGAAAGTGGTCCAGGAGGCCTGCAGGAAGGTGTTGGGCGAGCCCGAGTTCGGGCGCCTTATTCGATCGGCCAAGGCATCGGGATAGCCGGGCCGGGAAAGAGGGAAGCCATGATTGTCACTTTGCGAACTGTCTTTCTTTTGGCGGCGATAGGGCTGCTCCCAGCTTCGATTGATTATCCCGGCGCCCGGGTATTCGCGGCGGCGAAAAAGTGTCCAAGAGGAACGACCCCGGTCGAGGATATCGTCTCCGGAAAGGTGGCGTGCGAAAGCGGCGATACGATGGATACCTCCGACATAAGGCCCGGCAGTGCGCCGAAGAAGCCCAAAGCCCCCCGGGCGCCCAAGAAGCCCAAGAAAGCGAAGAAACTCAAGAAAGCGAAAAAGGCTTCCTCCCAAGGGGGAAGGAATTGCGGGCTCTCGCGGTGGGGCTGCGAGGAAGCCTGCTAGCAGACCTACCTCTCCATCTCCTCGGCGGCGGGAGCCGCCTCGAAGGCTTCTCAGAAGGCCAAGGTCGCCCTCGGCTCGTGCCTTCGAATCTGCGCCAAGGAGTTTAAATGCGAGGCGAAGCCTCCAAAGTCTCCCTGTTATTCGACGGGGAGAATTGCTTGACTTTGCCCTTCACGGTGCATACGGTGTGAAAAATCTCGCCCGCCGGGCGGATTTTCCCGCCCCCAATCCGACGGAGCCTGATGGATGAAACCCATAGCCATTGCCAGCGATCACGGCGGTTTTGCCATGAAGGAGGCGGTGAAGTCGGTGCTGGAGGAGGCGAATATCCCCTACAAGGATTACGGGACCGGCTCAGATGAATCCTGCGATTACCCCTACTATGGGGTGCCGGCCGCCCGCTCGGTGAGCGATGGCGAATCGGCGAGGGCGATTCTCTGCTGCGGTTCGGGAGCGGGAATGACCATCGTGGCGAATAAATTCGCCGGCGTCCGCGCCGTCAATTGCTACGACGAGTGGAGCACTGAGATGAGCCGCCGCCACAACGATGCCAATGTCATGGCTCTTGGCGGACGCTCCCTGGATGTGGACGAGGCGAAACGCTTGATCCGCCTTTGGCTCGACACGCCCTTCGAGGAGGGACGCCATGCGAGGCGGGTATCGAAAATCGCCGGTTTGGAACAATCCCACGAGACCGCTATTTAACCCCAATGCCCCGGGGAAAATCAGATGAAGTGTCCTGTTTGCTCAAGTCCCGACAGCCGGGTCGTCGATAGCCGGACGACGAAGGAGGGTAATGCTATCCGCCGAAGGCGCGAGTGTGAGTCCTGCGCCCATCGGTTTACGACCTACGAGCGCCCCGAGGTGTCTTGGCCCCTTATCGTAAAAAAGGACGGTTCAAGGGGAAACTACAACCGCGACAAGATTCGTCTCGGCATCCAGAGGGCGCTGGAAAAGCGGCCCGTTTCGGCGGAGGATCAGGAGGCCATCGTTGACCGGGTCGAGCGGTTTATTCTCGATACCGGCGACAAGGAGGTCTCCACTTCCGTTATCGGCGAGAAGGTGATGGATGAACTCAGGGAAACCGACCAGGTGGCCTATGTTCGCTTCGCCTCGGTTTACCGCGCCTTCGGGACGGTGAAGGATTTCGAGGAAGAATTCGAGAGGCTCCAGCGGGATCGAAGCTAGAAGGTACAATTCTCGGCCGGCAAAACTCGCCTGACACATATTTTTTTAACTTGTCGTTAGGACCGAAATCATCTCGCGGCGCGATTGTCCGCGCTGCCGCGGTTGGGGGGGAGCCGTAAATGACCACCATCGTTCAGATCATTGCCAGGGAAATTCTGGATTCCAGGGGAAATCCGACGGTTGAGGTGGACATGCACCTCGCCGGAGGCGGCTTCGGCCGGGCCGCGGTCCCCAGCGGTGCGAGCACGGGCAAGCGCGAGGCTGTCGAGTTGCGCGACGGCCGAAAGGCCTACTACGGCGGCAAGGGAGTCACCAAGGCGGTTGAAAACGTGAACAGGAAAATCGCCTCGGACCTTCTCGGGACGGATGCCTCCGATCAGCGCGCTATCGACGCCCGAATGCGCGAACTCGACGGCACGCGCAACAAGGGGAATCTTGGAGCCAACGCGATTCTCGCGGTCTCGATCGCCGCCGCGAGAGCCTCGGCCGACGCCTTTGGCCTCCCGCTCTACCGCTACCTCGGCGGAGCGGGCGCCTGCACGATGCCCGTTCCCATGATGAATATTCTCAACGGGGGCGCGCACTCGGACAACAGCGTCGATTTCCAGGAGTTCATGATCATGCCCGCGGGGGCGAAGAATTTTCCCTCGGGTCTCAGAATGGGGGTGGAGGTGTTCCACGCCCTCAAGGGTGTCCTCAACAAGAGTGGCTACGGGACGGCGGTGGGCGACGAAGGCGGATTCGCCCCCAACCTGAAGAGCAACGACGAGGCGGTGGAGTTGATTCTCGAGGCCGCCGTAAAGGCGGGCTACAGGCCGGGGGAGGACTTCATGCTCGCTCTCGACCCGGCCTCGAGCGAATTCTACGAGAAGGGAAAGTATGTTTTCCGCTGGTCGGACGGGAGCAAAAAGAGCTCCGATGAGTTGGTGAAATTTTATGAGGACTGGGTGCGCCAGTATCCTATCGTCTCGATTGAGGACGGGTGCGCCGAGGACGATTGGAAAGGTTGGGCGGCCCTTACCGAGGCGCTGGCCGGGCGGATCCAGTTGGTCGGAGACGATCTCTTTGTCACCAACACGGAGGTGCTGGGAAAGGGGATCAGAGAGAAGATCGCCAACAGCATTCTCATCAAGGTGAATCAGATCGGTACGCTGACCGAAACCCTTGAGGCGATTCAGATGGCCACGAGGGCCGGGTACACATCCGTCGTCTCTCACCGCTCGGGAGAGACCGAGGACACGACCATAGCGGATCTCGCCGTGGCGGCGAACGCGGGACAGATCAAGACCGGTTCCGCATCGAGGACCGACCGGCTGGCCAAGTACAATCAGCTATTGAGGATTTCAGAGGAACTCGGCGATTCGGCCCTCTATCCCGGCTGGGATGCGTTCTTCAATCTTGCCGGAGGGGGCAAGTCCCGTAAGAAAGCGGCCCGGAAGCGTAAATAAAAAAAACGGACGCGATTCGGGATATTTTCATACCACCGAAACGCGCCCGTTGGGATGTTAAAACGAAGCGCTGGCCGTTCGTACGTAAAAGCTAGGCTACCGCTTTTTCGGCGTGAATCCCGATGGCGCTTCCCACGAGCCGCCCAAAATAATCCGGGCAATAACCGCTCGACACCATGCAAGGCTCACCGTCTTTTTTCGATTTCTGAAGCTCGTCCACCTCATCGACATGAAGCAGAACGTCTTCACATACACAACATTCCATCGCCATCTCTTTATCTCCTATCTCAAGTAGTGCAACGAGCTTTCCTGCCCGTTAATAGATGTATCGGCGGTGGGCGGGAAGGGATTAACGCTTTTAAATGTTTATTTTTCACCGTGCGTTTTTCCCCTTAAGTGTTTTGGAATCAGGCCGATAAAGTCCAGTCGGCCCGGGCCGAAAAAAGAGGGAATTGATTGAATTATTTGGGATTTTCGGAGCAAAACGAAGGATTTGTGCCTAAAAAATTGCCGGGAGAGATGGCAACGCCCATGCGGCGAGCGCCCGGTAAAGCCAAAGAAGAAAAAAGGATTGGACGCGGCTCCGGGGTCTCGTCTCGGGGGCCCGCATCGTGTTCACCCCGCGCTGGAGCCCCCGTCCACGGCGACGATGGACCCGTTCATGAAATCGTTTTCGGGCGAGAGAAAAAATACGACGGTGGCGGCGATATTTTCGGGGTCGCCCAGCTGGCCCAGAGGAATGCCGGCGATTCGTTTTTTCGACTGGGCGGGGTCCTCTTTCAGCATTACCTTCACCCTTCCGCTGTCGATGAGCCCCGGCGCGAGGCAATTGACCCGTATGCCGAGCGGGCCCAGCTCGAGTGCCAGGCTCTGGGTGAGCAGGTGCACGGCGGCCTTCGTCGCGCAGTAGAGCGCCCGGTTCGCCCGCGCGCGCTCGCCCGAGACCGAGCCGATCATGAGAATTTGCCCGCTTCCCAGGGGGACCATGAGCCGGGCCGCTTCCCGCGCCGCGAAAAAATAGGATTTCGCGTTCACCTCGAACATGAAATCGATGTCCTCGTCGTCGGTGTCCACAAGCGCCTTGAAGTTTCGAGTTCCCGCGCAATTGATCAGGATGTCGAGGCCGCCGAGGAACTCCGCGCCCTCCCGGACGGCGGCGCCCGCCTGGCGGCTGTCCGAAAAATCGTATCCTTTTCCGCCGGCGCGGACCCCGGCGGCGGCGCACGAGTCGATCGTCTCGCCGAGGGCTTCGGCGTTGGCGCCGCCCACGGCCCAGACGCCGGCCCCC